>JBAXMA010000014.1:0-21131 GCA_037134535.1 bacterium | reverse complement strand
CCCTTGATTAGTCCAGCTTCACCGACTAATGCCATGCCACCCGTGGTTGTCGCGGCTGCACCGACTAATTCCGAACCACATCCGCTTATTTCGGGCTCCGATGAATTGTCAGTGCTCACTATCGGAATCGACGGCGAAACGGCGGCTCTGCTGGAGTTCTTTTCACTCTCAATGGCGGAAGCCATCGCACAGGAGCACAAGCGTGCCGAAGCAATCAGTTCAAGCATGCCGATGGCGTCTTCGTCCGCCGTCCTTCGGGACATGAAAAGCATCCGCGACGACATGAGCAGGCTCATTCTCGCTACCACAAACCATATGAACCAGCTCAAGGCTGGTGACGATCTGGCTGGACTCAGAGATTGGGCGAAAGTCGCGCCCGTCCTGACCGCAATCCCGGCCATCAAACACGCGCTTGAACAGGCAAAGTCTGAGACCGAGGCATCGCGATCAATCCAGCACTGGCTTCAGCGACGCTGCACAGTCGAGGCGGCAATGGCGGATCTTTGTCTTACAAATGTGGACATCGTATTGCCTCGCCTGCAAAACGAAGTCGCGGCAATGGAAAAGGAGGTCGGCGGTAGTAACGAGAGAACAAACCAGCTCGCCTATGTCATAGTACGAATATCCAGCCAGATCGGAACTATCGCCGCCGGACTTTGCAAAGAAGTGGACAAAGCTTACGCAGGCGACAATCTGCAGGAAGGAGATACGGCCAGGCGCAAGGTTGAGAAGCTCAAGAGTCTTCTCCATGATCGCATCGGGCGAAATGATATTGACCGGCTCATCGCCGTCAGTTCCAATGAACGTGCTAAAGCAGTTCGCAGGCTCGCTGAAACCGAACAAATCAGACTGACGGCAGCGACTCGCACCGAACAGGATCGCGCAAAAGGAGCGCGGCTGGCATTTCATAACCTTCCGGACAATCCGCCGGTCATGACCGCATACCGCAGGAAGGGGGCGGACAAATGGGAGGAGCTTCGCGCCACCGATCAACCGATCCTTCCGGCTGGTACTTATTCCTTCCGCTTTATCCGCCCTGACTACCAGGTCATGGAAACCGAAATGACCGCGGCACCCGGCATGGAAACACTTATCGTGCCACTCCAGGCCAACTGGAGTGTAAAAGAAGCGCTGACCGTTCTGACCAATGCAGAACAGGTCATGTCATCCACACCGAAGAATCTTTCCGCACTTGATATCGCTTTTAGCGCGCCTGCCCCTGCCTTTGAGTGGGTCGGACATGCGACCCGCTTCGAGAATCTGCGCAATCAATGGAGCAAGCTGCGCCAGGTACAGTTCGCCGATGAGGTAAAAACCGCGGAAGACGCTGTTTCAGGCTACGTACTATGGCTTTACCAGGTTCATGATACGATTACCGGCACTTACCGGCGTTACAAGGTACCCATGCCATCAGTGTCGTTCCACATCACTGCGTTGACAAACACAAACAGACTTGAAACCGATAACGAACTGAATGCCCAAATAAGGCGTTTGCAAAAATGGGAAGCAGCAGGACTAACACTTCAAACTGATGAGGGCCAGAAGGTTCTCGCAACAAATCTCGCACAGTGCGCAACTGACCTGGAGTCTGGCAGTGCCACGCAATCCGCCAAGTGCAGGTTCGAATCTGCGCTCCTCTTGTCAAAGCCCGGAGAAATCAATCCGTCACTGGAAAAGCTCCGTGGTCCAATCGATACAGATCGATGGTTTGCTCACGCAAAATATTTGCCGTCAACCTCCACGCTCGACTCACTGAAACACCTCGCGATCTACGCTGAGAAGAAAGGCATCATCGATCCAGGCGATTTCAAGCTGGCGCTCTACTCTGCATTCTATACGTGGCGGAACGCTGTCGCTGGCGAACACCAGTACGCGCTGGAGGTCAACACCGCACTTGGTGCAATATTGAATGGCTTCGACCGGAAATCAAGCGAAGCAGTGATTGCATTTCTCGGCACACCAGTTTTGCAGAATAATCCGACAGCTCGGGACGTGGAGCCTTGCCTCTACATGATGCATGCGCTTTCATTCATGCCAGGTCTCGCGCACGGTTCGGAACTCAAGAGACAAGCAACAGCATGGATTGGTGATCACAGCGCCGACCAGGCTGTCGCCCAAAAAGAGGCAGACGTACGTGAATCTGTGAGCCTTCTCAAAACACTCTTGAACGTAGCTGAATAGTCAGAATGGCGAAGAAAGCGTGAAGCATGAGCATAAGGCATTGTGAACTCATTGGCATGGCGCAGCTTCTGAGCGCAGCCGGGCGCAAAGAAGCGCACACCAGCAGATAGCTACGAAGAACAAAAAAGCTTTGCGGATTCTATTGATTCCGGAATCACCAAGGGTATAGTGTCGCCATTTCGCACATCTGTGTTCACAACAAAAAGGAGATATACATGTCACTGGTTCCGATGAGAATACTGCTAGACCATGCTGCGGAAAACAATTACGGCGTTGCCGCTCTTAATGTCAATAATATGGAGCAGATTCAGGCGATCATGGAGGCTGCAAATGAAACCGATTCACCGGTAATCATACAGGCCAGCCGTGGCGCAAGAAAGTATACAAATGACGCGTACCTCAGGCATCTCATGCTGGCCGCGGCAGAATTGTACCCGAACATTCCGCTGGTCATGCACCTTGATCACGGCAACGGCCTGGCAACCTGCCAGAGCGCTATTGAACAGAACTTCACCAGCGTCATGATGGATGGCTCACTGACAGAGGACGGCAAGACGCCCAGCTCATACGAGTACAATGTCAAGGTGACATCGGACGTCGTCAAGGCCGCGCACGCAAAAGGCGTCACCGTTGAGGGCGAAATCGGAACATTGGGCGGCATTGAGGACGGACATGGAGCCGGCGGAAGCGGCCTTGAGCACGTCACAGACCCGAAGCAGGCGCAACAGTTTGTGACCGACACCGGGGTTGACGCCCTGGCCGTAGCCATTGGCACCAGCCATGGCGCCTACAAATTCGCCAAGAAGCCAACTGGTGAGGTCCTCAAGATGACCATCATCGAGGATATTCACCGCCGGCTGCCCAACACACATCTGGTCATGCACGGATCAAGCAGCGTACCGCGCGAACTCGTCGACCTGATCAATAAGTATGGCGGCAAGATGAAGGAGAGCTACGGTGTGCCGCTGGAGGAGATCAAGCGCGGCATTCAGCACGGTGTGCGCAAGGTCAACGTCGACACCGACAACCGGCTTGCCATAACTGGCGCCATTCGCAAAGTCTTCGCCGAGACTCCTGAGAAATTCGACCCGCGCGACTACATGGGACCGGCCAGAGAAGCCATGAAGAAGATCTGTATTGAGCGAATGACAGCTTTCGGTCAGGCTGGCCATGCAGGACAGATCAAGTCAGTCACTTGCAAGGAAATGGTGACATTCTACAGCAAAGGCAAGAAGTAGCGCACGGGTAGCTCACCCCTCCAGTAAAGAGAATGATTGGCTCGTGACACTGGAGGGCGGAGTTATTCGATGCCGCTATTCGATCTGATCAGTTCTGCTGCGGCATTCCTGGAATTGAGATGGCACCCTGCCATGATGGCTGCTGAGCCCATGGCAGATTGCCTGCAGAAGCCTCATCCTCCGGCTGGAAGAAGGTTCTCACCTTGGCATCGTCTTCTACCTGAAAGAGCAAAGTCCCCCGGTACTTCGGGGCCACCGCCGAATCAAGGTCCACGATCCGGTTCACATTGGTCCCGCGGTCACTGGTAATTCTCACGACAAGCCCCTTGCCAAGCGCTCTCTTAATAGGCTTGTAATCTGCAACGAGTGGATGCGGCTTAAGGTTCACGAAGGTGTAGGAATTGCCATTGGTGTCCACAAGCACAACCGAGCGAATCATAGTGTCCGTCGCATTAGCTACCCCCACGCGACAATTGCCGGACGTGATACAACCGGCTGAAATTACCGCAAGCACCGCCATGGACATGATTTTGTAAATACCACGCATAATACCCCCGCATAAGTGTTGGTCATCGTTATATCAGGCGTTCCGTCCCTACGCAATTGGATTGACGAGGATTTCATCGCACCATCAGCCAGCCATTTGCTCCCGCTCCAAGCAGTCCGCCCGGCACGCCATAGCAGAGATACAACCCGTATAGGCTTTTCATTTGTATAGCCAGTCCGGAACACCCGATACCCAGACCGAAAAAGACTGCGGAAAGAATCCCGGTTCTGCGAGGGCCATGCTTCTCGACCAGATACCCCAGTAATGCGGCGGACAACCCGAGAAAGAGTATGAAAATACTGAACGTGAGTTGAACGTTCTTCAGGGACCACACCATCTGCCGGGTGATGGGCTTCAAGAAAACACTCCACGAATAGACGGATCCGATTGAAAGATGGATACCCACGGTGGAAACCGCGGCAAGCCATCGATTCTTCATCTCGTTCTACTCCATCGAACAGGCGTGCTACGGCATCCGCATAGAAGTCGATACACAGTCCAGTCTCTCCTGAACCCGTAAATACTGTCTCACCATCCCGGCAATTGCGAAGGACAAATCCTACGTTCACTGTTCAATGTACGGCCTCGCCCATTCCACAATCGTCGCCGTGGACACGCCGAACCAGTGTCGCGGTGTTCCGCTTCCGAGATTCCACCACATCTCATAATTTTGCGGTGACGGCGCAAAGGTGCGCGACGCAATGTCCTGCCCGGTCCGGGCATCGCGCAAAACCCAGGTTTCCTCGACCGCCTGAGTCACGCTCTCACCGTTGATGGTGCTTGTCCAATAGAAGCCGTCCCTTTCCTTCGGCACATATGTGTACGCGGTTTGACAGAGTACAATCTGTAGTTCTGATACAGACGAAGCAAACCAGTTTGCGGGCCAATCGCCCCCGCTCAATGTCACGCTATTATTGTGGTCGATCGGAATAAACTTGTGTGGAGTTTGTCCCGAAACAAACCCGGCGGCATCAGAGACTCCCTGCCCTGAATCCACGAGCAGACCCGCCTGCCCGAGAGTCATACCGTCGGATCCGGAGTCGCACGCCGTAATGACACTGCAGACCACGCAAGTAATGACAATCGACACGGTTTTGTTCATAATAGAATTCCTTTCCATCGTGAAAAGTTATCAAAATCGATGAAGAAATACAAGGATGACGTTGACGATGTCAGGGCGGCCATCGGATTACTACCCTTTAGATTTGCTTGCGTCCAACGCCTGCGACATTACACTCTGGTCAAATCGTATGGAGGAAGACTATAGCGATGTCGGACAATAACTTACTGTGTGCCATGCCGGAATCACTGGCCCTGATTGCGGGTAAAGGTGTGTATCCACTGCTGCTTGCACAATCCGCAAAGAAGCAGGGAGTGAAGCGTGTCTGCGCAATTGCTTTCAAGCACGAGACCGAATCCGCCATAGAAGAATGCGCCGATGAAGTGACATGGCTCAAACTTGGACAACTCCAAGCTCTGCTCGATGCCGTCAAGAAGACCGGAATAACACATGCTGTCATGGCCGGCCAGTTGACGCCAACAGCCCTGTTTTATGTCCGGCTCGATGCGCTGGCACTTTCCGAACTTGGCCGGCTTAAAGTGCGTAACGCCGAGACAATTTTCGGCACTGTCGCGGACCTCCTCAAAAAGAACGGTACCGAACTGCTCCCTGCCTCCAAGTTCATGGAATCTCACATGCCAGTGGCCGGAATACTCACCAGCCGGCGACCGAACGAACGCGAAGAAGCCGATATACAGCTTGGATTCAAGGCGGCAAAAACCACAAGCGGAATTGATATCGGCCAGACTGTCGTCGTGAAGGAAGGCATAATCCTCGCGGTAGAAGCCTTCGAAGGCACCAATGCAACCATAAGGCGCGCATATGATCTTCAGGGAACCGGAACAGTCGTGGTGAAGGTCGCAAAGCGCGACCACGACATGCGGTTCGACATTCCAGTCATAGGCATGGATACGATGAAACTTCTCAAGAAGGTGCGTGCGGCTGTTCTTGCGGTGGAGGCGGGCCGCACAATTATTCTTGAGCAGGAAAAGGTTGTGAAAGAAGCAGACCGTTTGGGAATGTGTCTTGTGGCAATTGAAGGGGATCAACAATGAGCCAGCGTCTGAAGGTCGGCGTAGTTGGAGTGGGCAGTCTGGGCCAGTGGCATGCCGATAAGTATTCACGGCTGGACTCAGCAGAACTTGTGGGCGTGTACGACGTCAATCCGGCTCGCGCCGGCGAAATAGCGGCGAAGTACAAGACAAAGACTTTTGACACAGTAGAGGCTCTTGCCGGGGTTATCGAAGCCGCCAGTGTGGCCGTTCCAGCTGAACACCACTTCAAGGTCGCCTCATTGCTCATGGATAGGGGAATTCACCTGATGGTGGAAAAACCCATCGCATCTACTACAGACCAGGCTGAAACCATGGTACGTCTGGCAGAGAAGAAGGGACTGATCCTGCAGGTTGGGCACATCGAACGGTTTAACCCCGTGATGAAATACCTGGAAGAGATACTTCATGCACCGAAATTCATAGAGTCGGTACGCCTTTCGCCTTATCCGGTTCCTGCCGCAGGGGCAACCGCACGCGGCACAGACGTTAGCGTGGTTCACGATCTGATGATACATGACCTTGAGATCATACTGCATTTAGTCCGATCACCGATCAAGGAACTACATGCCATAGGCGTCCCGGTCCTCAGTGCCACCGAGGACATCGCCAACGTCAGACTGTGTTTCGTGAGCGGATGCGTGGCAAACGTAACGGCCAGCAGAATCAGCGTCAAGGGCATCCGCAAGATCAGGGTCTTTCAGGAAAGCACTTATGTATCGCTTGACTATCAGAACCAGTCCGGCGAACTGTACCGCAAAACGGAAAAAGGCATTTCCATGGAGCAGGTTCCAATAGAGAAGAGCGACCCGCTGGCCGATGAGCTTAAGACCTTTGTTCAATGCGTTCTCAACAGGGATAAGCCAGTCGTATCTGGCCGGCACGCATCCGATGCGCTCCGCCTTGCCGTTGAGATTTGCGAGTGCATCAGGAAAGGTGGTTCATGAGCAGGCCGCTCCGCATCCTTGTCGTGGCTGGCGAGGTATCCGGCGACATGCACGCTGCCGGTCTCGTCAGGGCACTCAAGCAACAGCGCCCCGATCTGACATGCTTTGGCATCGGCGGCGATCAGTTGCGTGCGACAGGAATGGAAATAGTCCACGATGTCCGCGACATGGCAAGCATCGGTTTCACCGAGATCCTTCCAAAGCTCCCTTTTTTCATCCGCACCTTCAATGGAATGCTCGACCTGGCACGAGAGCGAAAGCCGGACGCAGTCATCCTGGTTGACTATCCGGGATTCAACCTGCGTTTCGCAGAGCGTGCACACAAGATGGGACTCAAGGTGATTTACTACATCTGTCCGCAGGTCTGGGCCTGGCATCAGTCGCGAATTCCGAAGATGGCAAAGATTATCGACCGGCTTCTTGTCATCTTTCCATTTGAACCCAAGGTATTCGCCGGAACCGCCTTGAAAGTCGATTACGTCGGGCATCCGCTGGTTGACGAGACACGCCTGGCACTGGCTATGCCGGTCCCTGCCCTGCCATGGCACGGCCGCCCGCGCATTGCGGTGCTCCCAGGCAGCCGGCAGCAAACGATTGCCCGCATGTTGCCTGTATTTATGGAGGCTGGAACTATCCTTCAGAAGTATCAGCCTGAAGCCAGTTTCATGATACCGGCACCATCAGCGGAAATTGCAGCTACTGTAAGCCGGTTCCTCGAAAAGCTTGGCCAGGGCCGATCCCGCTGGGAGGTGGTCACCAATCAGGCCCGGCAAGTAATGCGCACCGCTGATGCGGCCATGGTATCTTCCGGTACAGCAACACTGGAAACTGCACTGATGGGTTGCCCGATGATCATTGCCTACAAGATGGCACCGCTCAGTTTTTTCTTCGTCAAGCGCGCGGTAACCGTGAAACACGCCGGAATGGTCAACATTGTGGCCGGTCGCACCTTGTGCCCTGAGTTCATACAGGATGCTGCAACACCCTCAGCAATAGCAGATGCAATCAACCTTATCCTGACCAACGAGAAGGAACGTGGCAGAATGATCTCCGGGTTCGGGGAAGTTGCCGCCACACTTGGCGAGGGCGGTTCGCAGGAGCGAGCCGCAGAACTGGTGCTGAAGGAACTGGCCTGATCAATACGGAACAGGATTGATTCTATTCACCAGGCCGGGCGGCAGTTCCTCAATAAAGCGGGAAGGCTGGCAGAACATCACGCCACCATCCCGGGCGCGACGGACCTCCGGAACACAGAGATAAAGTTTGTCTTTAGCCCGCGTAACCGCCACATAAAACAGTCTCCGCTCCTCCGCTTCCCCGCCATCAGTTTCATTCAATGACCGGCTCGACGGGAACATGCCATCCGTAGCCCAGAGCACAATGACGGCGGGCCACTCAAGCCCCTTCGCCTGATGAACCGTGGTCAGGCGAACGGTATCCTGAGTATTCTCAGCCATCTTCTCAAACTCTGAATCCAGATTCGTAAGCAGGGCCACGTCACTCAGAAATTCCTGAACTGATTCGAAATCCGCCGTATAAAGGACAAGCTCATCGATTTCTTCTAAACGACGCTCGAAATCCTCGAACACGTTTGCACAATGCTGCTCATAGAACACCTTTGCGAAACGGTGAATCACCTCGCCGCCATCAGCGTTCAGTTCCTCAGCCCGGTATGCTGCCAGGATGGGATCAATATCTTTCCAAACAGCAAGCGAAGCCGGCCGAAGAAGGTCGCAAAGCCGTTTCCGCTCAACTTCATTCTGCGCATCGAACCTGTTCCCTAGCTTCTGCCAGATCGTGGCGGCAGTCTTCTCGCCAACACCTGGCAGCATCCTTGCAAGGCGAGTAAACGAGACTTCATCCGCCGGGTTCTCGAGAATCCTGAGCACCGCACAAACGTCTTTGATATGAGCTTGTTCAAAAAAGCGCACCCCTGACGTAATCACAAAGGGCAACCTCTCCCTGGTGAGGGCCATTTGAAGCTCCATTGCGTGAAAATGGGCGCGATAAAGGACGGCGATATCCGAGAGTTTGTACCCTTCCCTGCGGAGCAGACGGATCTGCGCGGCAACATACCGTGCCTGCTCATCTCCGTCCCGTATCCGGACCACACTCGGTTTCTCCTTGGACTCGCGTGTCGCCCGGAGAGTTTTTTGAAACTGGTCAGGATTACCAGCGATACATGCATTGGCCACTGCAAGGATCTCGGGAACACTGCGGTAGTTCGTTTCCAGCTTATAGGTCTGCGCATCGGCATACCGCACCGGAAATGACATGATGTTGCGGAAATTGGCACCACGCCATGCGTAAATGCTCTGAAAATCGTCCCCTACAACAAGGACATTCCGATGCTTCCCGGCAATGTGGTCAACAAGCTGGGCCTGAATGGTATTTGTATCCTGATATTCGTCCACCAGCACGTACTGAAACTTGCTCTGGTACTGCTCCCGGACATGCCCGTCCTCGCGAAACAGCCTGAGGCAATTCAGCAGTAAATCATCAAAGTCCATTGCGCCCATTGACTTTTTGCGGGCCTCATATCCTTCCTGAACACGGATAATGTCTCTGGCGTCCACATCAACGTCCGCAAACCTGCGCTCTATGACCCTGCTCAGCGGCGACTCCGTATTTGCTGCCGAACTGAACAGGCTGAGGAGCACCTCTTTCTTTGGAAACTCTTCGTGTGTCAGTTTCAAGTTCTTGACACAGTCGCCAACTATTGACTTCGAGTCATCTCTGTCCAGAATCGTAAAATCAGATCGAAATCCGATCGAAGCAGCATGACGGCGCAACATGCGGTTGGCCATGTGATGAAAGGTTCCGCCCCAAAGACCGCTGATGCCCGGCCCGACTAGCGTGCGAGCCCGCTCCAACATTTCCGATGCCGCGCGATTTGTGAAAGTGAGAAGCAGAATCCGGTCGGCACTGACGCCCTTCTGAACAAGGTATGCAACGCGGTAGACAAGAGTACGGGTCTTGCCCGTACCGGCGGCAGCGAGTACAAAAAGTGGACCATCCGGAGCCGTGACTGCAGCCAACTGTTCCGCGTTGAGAGCCTTCTCAAAGTCTATAGCTAGTGTGGTCATGATCTGTCAGTCGAAGAACTTAGTCAGGGATTATTGAAGCGTTTCAGTTGTGTGCTGAGAAATTCCCATTCGGGAGTCTGAAGTTTTTCACCAAAATTCAACTGGTACCATGGAGCAAGGCCGGTGTCCTTGAGATTCTTAAGGATATGAATATCCTGAGCCGGCATATAACTCTGGGCCAACATAAAAACCTTTTCACCCGTTTCCTTGTTCTCGGCCATATCTAAAACGATCACCGCATGCCCCGGAAACCCGCCACGTATGAAAACATCGCCGATCTGCATCTGCTTCACGTCCACAGAGCCGCCAAGTTCGCGACTCAACGACTCGGTACCGGCATATGCGAACAGATTATCCAAATACGCCCTGAAGCCCTTGTAACTCGTATCGAGCATTGCGCGTCTCTCCCATCGAACGGTATTTTCCTTTACCTGCGGCCGATATCCCCGCATCCAACGTACATAAGGTGCCGGGTTTCCGTTAGTAAAGTTGAATACTATTGAATCGAATTTGCTCAGTGAGAAAAGGTATTCCGAGCGGAGCCGTATGATGGCATCGGCACACTGCTGAAGGTCGCGCGCGCCGGTGTCAATATCCAGGACCGCTGCATGAAAAGTCTGATTGGGTTTACGCTGACCGCTATGGAGGAGAATCTCCGTCCCGGCTGGTTTCAAGGGCAGATTCCTTAGCCATTCAGCAAAACTGTCAGCTGCAACCTGAGTCCTGACAAATCCCTTTGGAACAGGCAGGTCATGGGCAATGCAACGCTGCGCGACTCTGTTTTCCATCCACGGATACACATTGGTGGATGCAGCGCATCTCTCTGATATGCAAGAAGTTGCTGCAGCAATCAGACCAATCACTACCCAGTGCCTGTCCATATCGCCCTCATTCAATTAGTCAGTCGTCAGATATCCGATATCCGTACAGAGCGCCTCAACATTCACGATGTGACGCATTTACTCAATCAAAAGAAAAGCCGCAAGTGTCTGCTGTAATCAACTCTGGCCTTGTCCGCGGATACTTCTTGCACGCAGGTGGTCGCAGCTTGTATGCGCGGCAATATGACTCACCAGCTGCATTGTACCGCAAGAACGGGCAGGTATACGGAAGTTTGCAGCAGTTGCCGCAACGCTTGCATCCGCCTTTTCTCTTCGCGGATACTGGTAATACGGATGTAAACATCCTGACGGCTTTTGCTGACAACGTATTCTTCTCAACAGTTCTCATTAATCCTTCTCCCATGTATACCCGATGTGAGGTAAAATACTCTTCCATTTGTAATAGTATTGCAAGCAAAGAACCCGAAGTCCCCGCGCATGCAGGCTTGATATTCCCGCCAAGTAGGGTAGATTCACACCTAGTAACCGCGAAAACGGTATGAAATCACCAAACAGAGCATTTGTGGTTGTTACAACAACCGTTGACAGCAAGGCAAAGGCGAAAGAACTGGCACTTGCCATTGTGGCCCGGAGGTTGGCGGCCTGTGTTCAGTACACCGGGATCAGGAGCGTATATCGCTGGAAAGGAAGAATTGAATCGGCTGCGGAACAGCTTCTTCTTGCCAAGACAACACGTTCTGGAGCAGATCGACTTATCGGTTTCATACGGAAGAATCATTCATATGAACTCCCTGAGATAACGGTTCAGCCAATCAGCGGCGGACTGGCTGGCTACCTGGACTGGATAGATACCGAAACATCGGTTGCAAAGAAAACGCACAAGTAGTGTATTGCAGGTGTGACAATGAGCGACGGACAAACAACCAAGGTCAGTGCAGGTCCAGTCAAGACCCGGACAATCCAGATACCCCTGCCCCCGGGAGGATTTAATCTGGACTGCGGCCAGTCCCTGCCTGAACTGCAGATAGCCTACGAAACATACGGCACCCTCTCCCCAAAAAAGGACAACGCCGTGTTTCTCTGTCATGCGCTTTCGGGCAGCGCACACGTCGCCGGATACCACGAACCGCTGGATGACACCGCGCCATGGTGGGACAACATGGTCGGCCCGGGCAAGGGTATCGATACCCGATTCTATTACGTCGTGTGCGCCAACATTATAGGTGGATGCAGAGGAACTACCGGCCCATCCTCTGTTAATCCTGCAACTAAAACACCTTACGGATCCTTATTCCCGCATATCTCCATAGGCGACATGGTCAGCGGTCATCGACTTCTTCTCAAGGAGCTTGGCATAGAACGTCTTGCTGCGGTAATAGGAGGATCCATGGGGGGAATGCAGGCCCTGGAATGGATCATTCGCTATCCGGACATGATCGACAATTGTATTTGCATTGCGTCGGCAGCCGGGCTGTCTGCTCAGTCATTGGCATTCGACATAATAAGCCGGAAGGCCATTACATCCGATCCTCATTGGAATGGCGGGGACTTCTACAGCACCGGCAATTTCCCCGGCAGTGGTCTTGCACTTGCCAGACAGATAGGGCACGTCACCTATCTATCCCAGGAAATGATGGAGACGAAATTCGGCAGAGAGAAGACTGAGGCCGGTTCCCGCTTTCAGGTTGAGTCCTATCTCGAGTACCAGGGCGGAAAATTCATAAAACGTTTTGACGCAAATTCCTATTTCCACATCACTTCAGCCATAGACCAGTACCATCTGTCCGAGAAATCAGGGAGTCTGGAAAAAGCCTTTGAACCGGTAAGGGCAAAAGTCCTCGTGGTTGCACTGAGTTCGGACTGGTTATTTCCACCGAGTCAGTCAATTGATCTGGCAAATGCCTTGCTCAGAGCTGGAAAGCATGTGACCTACTGCGAGCTTGATGCTCCTCATGGCCACGACTCCTTCCTGATTGATGTTGGCCCCCTCGGCGAGGTGATCAGGGCATTCCTGCCATGGGTGAGAAGCCTTCCTGCCCACGAAGAAGAGTCGGCAAAACGCAAGGCCGCCAACATGGAACTTGCGACCACCAGGACATGTCCTTTCTGCGAGAGGCGGAAGGATTATGCCATCATCACCGACATGATCCGGCCGGGATCCAGGGTACTCGACCTTGGCTGCGGTAATGGAGAACTTCTGAGGCTCCTCGCCGCAAAGCGGAACATCTCCGGGATCGGCGTGGACATAGACGTCAAGCACGTCATAGCGGTGATTGATGGCGGGCAGGATATATTTCAGGGGGACATCGACCACGGGCTGCAAGCGATACCGGACAACACCTTCGACTGCGCCATCTTGAGTGAAACTCTTCAGGTCGTAAAGAAGCCGCAGCTTGTCCTCCGGGAGATGCTGCGGGTTGCAAAGGAAGGGATCGTGAGTTTTCCGAACTTCGGCAACTGGTCGCACCGGCTCCGCCTGCTCTGCAGTGGTCGGATGCCAAAGGGAGGCGCGCTGCCTTTTGAGTGGTACGACACCCCGAATATACATCTTTTCACGCTGGATGATTTCATCCAGCTTTGCCGCGAGGATCACATCAGGATGCTGAATACAGTATGCATACCAGAGAGCAATACCAGCAGGGCATTGCTGGGTCTCGGCCTCAGGAATCTGGGCGCCGACCGCATACTGGTTCGAATAATGCGCGAGCCGGACAAACTCGCACAGAAGGGAAATGACGATGGCAAGCAAGGACGACAAGATACGGCTTGAAGGATGGATCGACGATGTGATGCCTGAAATATCAGCCAGGCTGGCGCAGTGCTGGGAATGCCCGGCCGGCGCCAACACGGAACAGGGAATGAATCTGGCCGGCCAACTTGCCGTCCAACAGGTTCTGAACCAGTTTGTTTCGGTGCTTTTCCCCGGCTGTCATGCCCGTGAGCCTATTCCAGACGGCAATCTCCGGTCTTTTGTGCACGACGGACTGAGATCCGCCGCGATCACCCTGAGAGAGCAGGTAAAGCGGGCTTTCGAATACCAGTGCTCGATCGATCGAAAAACCAAGTGCAGATCATGCGGTGCCTGTAGCGAGAAGGCCGATGCAGCGATGTCACACTTCATCCGATCCCTTCCCGAGATACAGATTACACTCCAGCGCGATATAGTCGCAGCCTATGAAGGTGATCCCGCCGCAAAGTCCACCATGGAGGTGGTCATGAGCTATCCTGGTATGTACGCGATCATCGTTCACAGACTCGCACACGTCCTCTACCAGAAGGACGTGCCACTGATACCCAGAGTTATGTCAGAATTCGCCCATTCAAGCACCGGCATTGACATTCATCCCGGTGCCAGAATCGGACCCGGTTTCTTCATAGACCACGGCACTGGTGTGGTAATAGGGGAAACTTGTGTCATTGGCGAAAACGTCAAGATATATCAGGGGGTCACGCTCGGGGCATTAAGCTTCGAAAAGGACGAATTCGGACGACCGGTAAAGGGCATCAAACGCCATCCCGACGTCTGCGATAACGTGGTAATCTACGCTGGAGCAACAATCCTCGGGGGCGAGACCACAATCGGCTCGAACTCGGAGATAGGCGGAAATGTGTGGCTGACCAATTCTGTTCCTCCGAATTCGAAGGTATACAATCAACAGCCGCAACCGATTATCAGACAGACGAGCGCCAGAAGTGCGGATGGCGGCAAGACCACACCAAGGCGACGTCGCAACGACAGTATTGGCGGCCAGTCGTCATAATACTGCAAATGCATCAAAGGAAAGGCTCAGCAGTACATGTCCGATCCTATCAGAATTCTCTTCCTGTGTTCACACAATTCCGCCAGTAGTCAGATGGCTGAAGGCTTTGCCCTCGCCAGAAAGAGCAAGACTCTCGAGTTTACAAGCGCAGGAACTGATGAACCGGCAACGATCAACACGTTTGCGCTCAGAGCTATGAAGGAAGCCGGTATTGACATATCAGGGCAGAAATCGAAGTCGCTCAGCAACCTGAACAACAAGGATTTCGACATTGTCATCACTCTGTGTTCAAAATCCGCCGACAACTGTCCCATTCTGCCAGGTCATCCGCGACAAGTGGACTGGAATCTGCCCGATCCCGCCGGCGCAAATGGCAACGAAGCCACGGTCATGGCAGTGTTCCGAAAGTCTCGAGACGAGATCAAAAGACTCGTAGACGACTTGCTGGACAGGGGATACATTGCCGCCCTCGCCGAGGCATCTCAATGCACAAACCTGATCCTGGACAACATCACGGACGGCATCATAGCGCATGACCTGAAACGACATATTTTTTTCTTCAACAGGGCTGCGGAACGAATCACAGGTTACCAACGATCCGAGATCCTGAACCGCGACTGTCATGAAGTGTTTCCGGGAAGTTTTTGCGGTGGCAAATGCACCTTCTGTGATGGTCCGGTGCCGCCGCTCACTGAAAGACAGGACGAGCTGGATGTCACAACAAAGGACGGAGAGCGTCGTAGAATCAGCGTATCGACAAGGGTTATGACCTCCGCCGGCGGAACGAAGGCTGGCCTGCTGGTGTTTTTCCGTGACGTGACAATTGAGCGGGATCTGGCAAGGCGCGCCGGCAGAATTCAGAAGTTTGCCGGTCTTGTGGGACAGGACGAAAATATGCTGCAGGTATTCGACCTGATCCGTGATGTCGCCGCAACCAATATGCCGGTTCTGATTCAAGGCGAGAGCGGCACCGGCAAGGAACTCGTGGCGGCAGCCATTCACAACGAGGGATTGCGGGCAGGTAAACCCTTTATCGCGGTCAACTGCGGAGCGCTTCCGGAGTCACTGCTTGAAAGCGAACTATTTGGTCATGTGCGAGGCGCCTTTACCGGGGCCATACGCGACAAGATGGGACGTTTTGAACTTGCGGACGGCGGCACAATCTTTCTGGACGAAATCGGCGACATCAGCCCGGTCATGCAAGTCAGGTTGCTTCGTGTTTTGCAGGAAGGCAGGTTTGAGCGGGTAGGCAGCGAGAAAACCATTCAGGTAGATGTGCGAATCATCAGCGCCACGAACAAGAACATCAGCGTCGAACTGGCGTCCGGCAGATTCAGGGATGACTTGTACTACCGGCTCAGTGTTGTGCCGATCTCTCTGCCTCCGCTGAGGGAGAGGCGCAATGATATCCCCCTTCTTGCGGAACATATTCTGGAAATGGTCCTCGAGGACATCGGGAGGCACGGGGTGACACTGTCACACGAAGGCCTGAACGTGATGATGTCGTATGACTGGCCTGGAAATGTTCGCGAACTCCAGAACTGGATCAGGTTCGCCCTTGTGAAGTGCAAGGATACTGTCATTCGCCCGGAACACTTTCCTCCGGCATCGAGGTCTCCGGCACTTGCTGGAACCACAGGAGCGCATGATCACGGGTTCGGCAGGACAGGGGCTTCTCCTTCGGCTCCTGCCAGCGTAATAACTTCAGAAAAGCAGGATCTCACCACAGATTCAGTAAGATCCGCACTTCAGAATGCAACAGGTAACAAGCGGCAGGCCTCCCGCCTCCTTGGAGTTTCGAGAGCAACGCTTTATCGGTTTCTTGACAAAGTCGGCCCAATTGACTAGAGGCTGTCGGCAATTTGTTTGAACGGAGTCAACAGGATCCGTATACTCCGCTGGCACGCGGACATAGAAAAGGGAGAGAAAGCAATGGCAAAGGTACGTGAAGTCGGCGAACTGTACAGGTGTGAAGTCTGCGGGAACGTAGTTGATGTGCGTGAGGTTGGGGGCGGCGAACTCATCTGCTGCGAAGAGCCAATGACTCTTGAGGAAGATGAGGAGAATGCGGAAGAATAGAGAAATTGAGTCCTCTGACAAACGGGTGGGAACAAAATGACTGTTAAGTACCAGGACTACTACGAGATACTGGGGCTACCACGGTCTGCAGCGCAGGATGAAATCCGCAAGTCCTATCGCAAACTGGCGCGCCGCTATCATCCCGACGTAAACAAAAGCCGTGATGCAGAGGAGAAGTTCAAGCAGATTGCTGAAGCATACGAAGTGCTCGGAGAGCCGGAACATCGGAAAAAGTACGATTCCCTCGGCAAGAACTGGCGCATGGGACAGGAGTTCAGCCCACCACCTCGCAACGCAAGGAGCGGCACTCACTACGAGTTCTCCGAATCTGACGCTGGACAGTTTGATACCGCAGGCGGATTCAGTGATTTCTTTGAAGCCATCTTCTCCGGCCTTGGAAGGCAGACTCCTTTCCAGCATGGTGAGACGGCAGGCAGGCGAACCCGAAGGGGTGCCGACCATGAAACTGAGCTGACTATTTCACTTGAAGAAGCATATCAGGGTGCCACCAAAGCCGTATCCCTGCAAACAACAGAAGAAGACGGGCAGGGTAAACTTCACCGTGGTCTCAAGGACTACAATATACGAATACCCAGAGGGGTGACGGAGGGGTCTCGCATTCGCCTTACCGGTCAGGGTGGTTCAGGTGACGGCTCAAGCCAGGCAGGTGATCTGTACTTCAGAATTCACATAGCCCCACACCCCACATTCAGAATACAAGACCGCAATCTGGAAGTCACTCTTCCCGTAACTCCCTGGGAAGCCGCACTGGGCGACAAGGTGCCTTTGGCAACTCTTGAAGGTCAGGCCGCACTTACTATCCCTCCAGGTACGCAAGGCGGACAACGCATCCGGTTACGAGGCAAGGGCATGCCGGCCAGGGGAACAATGGCACCCGGAGATCTTTTTGCAACGGTGCAGATAAGCATTCCGACTAGCCTCACTGCCAGGGAAAAAGAGCTCTTCCAGAGCCTTGCGGATCAGTCGACATTCAATCCGAGACAATGATCAAACATGCTCTCCGTCAGGTCAACTGCACCGCAATCAGCCACTGCCGTACAGGGCAATACCGAATCAAAAAAAAGAAAAGTTTCCTTGCATGTCTCGAAAAAACACCCTATGTTCCCCATCCATGAAAACACACACATCGAGAGCTGGTAATGTTGCAGTTGAGGTCGTGGTGGGAATCGTGGCTGTCGTAGGCGTAGTGCTCGGAATAGCCGCCATCAAGGCCACTGGTCCAGTCAATGCACTGAGCCAGAAGGTCGACGAAATGAGTGCAAAAATTGACGCCTTGGGAAGTCTTGCGGGACGCGCCGATCAGGTGGAGCAGGATGTCAAGATGGTCAGGAATTCCATTGCAGCACTTGGCCCTGAAATTGCTGGCATCAAGGAGCAGCTCGCCAAAAAGCCCGAGGCCACATCTGCGAAGGGTAAAGAAGGCGCGGTTGCTGGCGAGGGCAAAAAGGGTAAGGACGGAGCAGTTGTTGGCGAGGGAGCCGGCAATGCCCCAGCTGGGCCGGGTACAACCCATATAGTCAAGGAACGCGACACTCTTGGCAGAATAGCAAAGCAGTACAAGACTACAGCTGCTGCAATCGAGAAGCTCAATCCAAACCTTAATCCCAGCAAGCTTAAGATCGGGATGAAGGTCAGGGTAAAGTAAGGTTCAGTTCGTTAGCGATCAGAGGACGCATCCGGTGAATAACCTGTTGCGTCCTTTTTTTTCTTGCTGGCTCATTTCCTGCCAGATAGACTCCTGGAAGAGTTCTTGTTTCGCTCCATAGTTATATTCGGCAAGGAGGTTCCCCACTACAATGAGGAAGCAAATCGCAAGAAAAGCCCTGATTACTGGGATTACCGGACAGGATGGGTCCTATCTGGCGGAGTTACTCCTCGCGAAAGGGTACAAAGTTTACGGCATGGTGCGTCGGTCAAGCACGGAAGCGTTCGAACGCATATCCCACATCAAGGATAGGCTACACCTACGCCAGGCTGATTTGCTCGACCAGCTTTCACTTATTGAATTACTGAAGGAAGTCCGTCCGGACGAGATCTACAACCTGGCAGCGATGTCATTTGTACCAACTTCCTGGATACAGCCCATGCTGACTGGCGAATTCACTGCAATCGGGGTGACCCGGATGCTGGAAGCGATGCGCCATGTCTGCCCTGGTGCCAGATTCTATCAGGCATCCAGCAGCGAGATGTTCGGCAAGGTCCGGCAGACTCCTCAGAGTGAGTTGACTCCTTTTTATCCCAGAAGTCCTTACGGTGCTGCCAAAGCATATGGCCATCACATCACAGTCAACTACCGTGAAAGCTACGGACTCTTTGCCGTTTCTGGAATACTATTCAACCACGAGAGCCCGCGGCGCGGAAAAGAATTTGTAACCAGAAAAATAACGGACGGTGTGGCCAGAATCAAACTGGGACTCGCCAGGACTCTTCCCATGGGCAATCTGGACTCACATCGCGACTGGGGCTTTGCCGGAGACTACGTCAATGCCATGTGGCTTATGCTGCAGCAGAACAGGCCTGATGACTTTGTTGTCGGAACGGGAACCGCTCACTCAGTCAGGGAATTCCTTGTTCATGCCTTCGCCAGAGCCGACCTGAACTGGAAAAATCACGTTGTTATCGATCCGGCATTTTTCCGGCCTGCCGAGGTCGATCATCTGCTGGCCGATAACAAAAAAGCCCGCAAAGTACTCAAGTGGACACCTGATACATCGTTCAAAGAACTCGTGAACATGATGGTAGACGCCGATCTCGCCCGATACAAGAACGCCAGGAGGTAGGCAGGTGCGAATTCTGATAACCGGAGCCGGAGGATTTGTCGGACGGCACACCTGCAGGGATCTCCTGACTCACGGCCACGCGATACAGGCCATGGACCTCACCGGACCATCCGCTGCATCCACAATTACTGACTGGACCGTCTGCGATCTGCGAGACAGCAAGGCCACGGACAATGCAATCCGCACAATCCGCCCCGAGGCTTGCATTCATTTAGCCGGGTTTTCCCACGTACCTGCAGGCTGGTCAAAGCCGAAAGAACTTTTTGAGGCAAATGTCATCGGCACCATTAATCTACTGGAAGCATTCCGAAACCATGCCCCGGCGGCAAGGCTTCTCATAGTTACAACAGCACAAGTCTATGGTACTCAATCTGGCCCTGCCGCGCTGAGTGAGGCTGATCCACTGTTGCCAGTCAGTCTGTATGCTGTTTCAAAGGTAGCAGTCGATCAGATGACTCTTTTGTACGCGCGGCATTACGGCATGGCCACGATGACAGTACGTCCAAACAATCATATCGGACCGGGGCAGCCACCAGATTTTGTTGTTTCATCCCTTGCCCGTCAGGTGCGCGCAATTGCGGCAGGCGCGGAACCGGTGATCAGGGTAGGAAATCTGGAGAGTCAACGGGACTTCACTGATGTCCGGGACGTTGCACGCGCCTACAGGTTGCTTATTGAGAAAGGCCGCTCCGGCTCAGCCTATAACCTTGGCTCCGGACACCTGGTCAGCATAGACGAGATCCTCGGTCATCTTTGCAGACTGGCAAATGTGAAACCAGAAGTAATCCGCGATGATCAGCTCTTTCGCGAGAGAGACAGCAGTCCAATCCTCGATACCAGCAAGCTGCGGACAGACACCAACTGGCGGCCCGAAATAGATCTGCAGTCAAGCCTGAGAGACATACTTGCTGAGCAGGCCTGAACCTAGCCGCGAATAGCTGCCAACGCTGACGGCAACGTACACGCCCTGCATGCGGACCGGTCGTTCTCACAGAAGTCGTGGCTGATCTGCAGCAACCCCTGCTGGCGCAAACCTGTTCGATATAACCTGGGATTATGGTCGCGCCCGAACAACGCTGAAGCGGTTCGCCGGACAACGCCATCGTCATGCGCCGCCGGCAAGTGGTTCTGAATACCAGCAGACCCGGGCTTCAGCCGCCCGGTCGCCGCCATAAGAGGAACCATCACATTGCATACTATCGCGGCGGCCCGTTCCGCACCGATCAGCGACACCCTCCTGGTCTGTGGCGGACCGGACAGACTCAGCCGCCGTTCCCAATAAGGATCCCCCGCAGTTTCCATCAATGTCGATATCATCGTGCTGATCCATTTCTCAGGCGGACAGGCGTCCATTGCGCGAAACCGTTTGTACAACGATTTACTGCTGCAGAAGAGGGCGGCCGCTGCCGCCAGGCGTCTGACCGGATGATTCTGCGGACGCAATCCCGCAAGAGACCATGCATCCCCTGTCATCACGAGAGACTCCCACGCAGACCGGCGTTTCCACCAGAAATTCCACAACCGCCTGAGGTATGCC
>JBAXMA010000013.1:0-21153 GCA_037134535.1 bacterium | reverse complement strand
TACACCGGTTCAATTCCGGTTCGCGCCTCCATCCTTTTACCCCTGTAAACATTGATCACACCTCGCTTTGGCCAGTGTCTACACCTTCTGCCGGGGCAGCAGGTGGTAGTGGTATATGAGGCCCTGATTCCAACATCTGCAGATGATAGGCGCTAGTTTCTATCGCCTGGTCCGTTGCGTCAATTAGGAATGCGGGTGCCTGATTGACTCAAGTAACGCACAAGGTGGCGTCCGGCGTCCCTGCCGGCCGCTTCTTTACTGTGCTATCAGCGCAGCCGCCAGTGACGGCGGCGGCCACCTTCGGGGAAACCGATCTATCAGAGCTTCACTTGAGTCAATCAGACACCCACGATTAGGAATGACACAGAAAGCGAGATAGAGTGAAAGGATAATTACCATCCTTGACCTTGTCTTTCCGTTTCTTTCCTGCCATATTGCACGGTCTTTCGAGCGACACGGTGAGGTATATCGATGCAAGAAGTTTACCTCATAGCGCGTCCGAAAAGATCACAAATAAGGAACAACTGATCATGAATAGTTTGGTAGCTACAGTTATCGCCTGCAGCACAATGCTGGCGGGTACACACCTTCTTGCGGCAGACGTGAAGCCTGCTGCCGTTTCAAGCAACAGCGCCACGGCGGCAGTCAGTGCAACATTGGTCATCATTGAGACGAGCATGGGCACCATCAAGGCTGAGCTCTGGCCTGACAAGGCGCCGGAGACCGTGGCCAATTTTCTGAAATACGCGGACGACAAATTCTACGATGACCTGATCTTTCATCGCGTCATGCGCGGCTTCATGATTCAAGGCGGCGGGTTTACAGCTGATATGAAGGAAAGGACTGCGCGCGCTCAGATAAAGAATGAGGCTCGAACAAACGTCTCAAATGAACGCGGCACGCTGGCCATGGCGCGAAGAGGAGACCCTGACAGCGCTACCTGCCAGTTCTTCATCAACCACGTCAACAACAGTAGTGGGCTCGACAAGGGCAAAGCTCAGGACGGTTTTGGTTACTGCGTCTTCGGCAAGGTGGTCGATGGTATGGACGTGGTTGACAAGATTGCCGGAGTAAAGACAGGTATCGTAACGGGTTTTGCTGACGTTCCACTGACACCGGTCACCATCAAGAGCATACGGCGCATGGAAGCAGCCCCGGCAAAGTAACCGCAACGGGAGGCAACCATGCCGCTTAACATAGTGATGCTGATCGGCAGCCTCGGGCTGATACTTCTCTGTTGTTCCACGTTTGTCAACGCAGTGGAACGTTTTGCCAAGGATCTCGGGCTCCATCAGGGAATCACCGGTAGTATTCTTGCCGCAGTGAGCACCGCGCTCCCTGAAACGCTCATTCCCATCATTGCCATTCTCTTCACTCAGGGAGTTGGCGGACACGATATCGGGATCGGCGCCATTGCAGGGGCCCCGTTCATGCTCGGTACCCTGGCATTCTTCGTCACCGGCATGGCCGTTATCATTTTCGCGGGCCTCAAAAAGCGATCCGTCGCCATGAACACCGACATCTCCTGCCTGTCACGCGATCTCGTCTTCTTCCTTCTCTTCTACGGCACTGCGGTTGCCACCACGCTGGTCCATGATTACACCATCGTTAAGGCGGTAATAGCCATTGCGCTGCTGGCATCCTACGGAATCTACCTCAAACAAACCTACCACAGCAAAGTCGCAGAAATTGACAGTGTGGACGAATTGTATGTGGCACGGTTCTTCAAGCTACCGGCAAACATGACCTGGGTGATAGTTCAACTCGTCCTGAGTCTTCTGTTCATGCTGGCGGGCGCCCATTTCTTCATCAAGGGAGTACAGGCCATATCTGAAGTCATGAAGATAAATCCGCTCATTCTTTCACTCCTGATCACACCATTCGCCACAGAGCTTCCCGAAAAGTTCAATTCTGTCATCTGGATCAGCAGAAAGCAGGACACGCTGGCGCTCGGAAACGTAACCGGGGCGATGGTGTTTCAAAGCTGCTTCCCCGTCGTCTTCGGCATGCTGTTCACGCCGTGGCATCTGGAAGGTGTCACGCTGATTTCGGCAGCGCTTGCATTGTTGTCTGCCACAATCGTTCTTATCTGGGTTCGAGTCAGGAAATCTATCAATCCCTATATCCTGCTTCTGGGCGGCGTCTTCTACTCAATCTTCGTGACATACGTCGCGGTCAAAGCGTTCGGGTGAACGACTCGATAACTTCAACGACCTCAGATGGAGTGCGGCAGGAGGTATCAACTTTGATCGGGATAGCATCGTAGAGAGAGCGTCTTGTCTCGAGCAACTTCAGTATTCTGGCAGACTTTTCTTCACCCTCAAGCAGAGGCCTGCTGCTGTCTCCTGCAAGCCGCTTGAGTATCACCTCCGGCCCAGCCGTAAGACACACCACCTGCCCGGAACTGGCATAGTCTTTAATATTGTCAGCATTCAGGACCACACCACCACCGGCACCTATGACCAGCCCATGCTTTGCTGAAAGCTCCTTCACAAGGTCCCGCTCGAGCGCCCGGAAATGCGGCTCACCATCCTCGGCAAATATTCTGGATACTGCTTTGCCTGCTTTCGCCTCAATGAGGTGATCCATGTCAACGAATGACATACTCAACCGTTCAGCCAGCATTCTTCCGACAGTTGTTTTACCCGTTCCCATGAAACCGAGCAGGACAATATTCCCACGGTGTCCCTCGTTCATAGTTCCGGTCCTATCAAGTCAATAGCGAACAAGTTTATATACCAACTCCAGGCGGTCGGCCCCCACAAAATCCACAGCACTGCAGCGATGGCAATATATGGACCATAGGGAATTCCGCTCTTCATTTCTTTCTTACCAAGGACCACCAGACTCAGACCAACGGCAGCCCCCAGAAGCGATGAGATAATTATGTTAAAAAGGACCGCACGCCAACCCAGGAATGCGCCGATGGCCGCCAGCAACTTGACGTCGCCCATTCCCATGGCTTCCCTTTTGAATACAAGCTCTCCGATCCTCGCAACGCTTCGAAGCAAGCCCCACCCGAGTGCGGCACCGGCAAGGGACATAATAATACCACTGGCAAACCCCGGCAGGCCCTGCAGAAACACAGGCACATCATGCAGTTCCGGAACAAGTGCGCTGAAGACAATTCCGAGAATAGTTCCGCCGATGGTCACGCGATCAGGAATTATCATGTGGTCGAAGTCGACAAATGTCCCCAGCGCCAGACCGAATACGCAGAGCCAGTAGATGGGGACCACCCATGGGGTCATCGTCGCCACAATCCCCAGAGGGCGTGGCTCCATTCCCAACTTAAGCCAGACGAGGAAAAACAGGCACGCTGTCAGGACTTCAACAAATGCATACCGGCCCGAGAATCTCTCACCGCAGTGTCTGCATTGCCCGCGCAGGATAACGAAGCTCAGCATAGGAATGTTATCGTACCAGGCAATGGTTTTAAGACAGTGCGTGCAGTGAGACCTGGGCGTAACGATCGACTCGCCCTGCGGAATCCTGTATATGCACACGTTCAGAAAACTGCCAATGCAGGCACCTAGAACGAAAACCATGACACTCATGTAGAGGTAGATAGCTTCGTTTTCTAAACCGATCGGCATATATTTCCCCGATCAAGCGAAATCCTGCCGGCCCACACAGCCTGACGACTGATTCCGCCATGTTTCAACACTTACTTATGCCCCGGCCGCACCACGCCGCCTGCCCTGCCATAAACAGCGGTTTCAAGAACCTTCCGCATCGTGTTCACGGGCGGCTTGATGCCGGTCCATATCTCAAACGCCAGAACGCCCTGATGCAGCAGCATACCCAGCCCGTTGGCGGTCACGGCACCAGCCTTGCCGGCTGCCTTCATAAATGCCGTCTCAGGGAATACATAAACCAGATCATAGGCCATCTGGCCTTCCCGGAACGCGCGGCTTGCCAGCGGCGATTTGTCACCCTTGTGCATCCCGGCCGGTGTTGCATTGACAACCAGATCGGCGGCGCGGGCAGCGTTGCACCACTCAGCCGGTGATCCAGTCACGGCGCTGACTTTCGCCGATGGAACCATCCTGGAAATCTCTGCCACCACTTTATCCACTTTGTCCGTCATGACATCAGCAATCAATATACTGTCCGCCTTCTGCATTGCGCAGGTGATAGCAATGGCGCGCCCCGCCCCGCCGGATCCGACAATGAAGACAGACTGCCCCCACACACCACAACCAAACGCTTCTTTGAAGGCACTGAGAAATCCAGGACCATCGGTGTTGTGACCGATGAGACCAGACGGCCCGATCTCAACCGTATTAACTGCTCCAAGTTTTCTGGCCGGTTCATCCAGCTCACGAAGACCACGGAACGCCACCTCTTTGAGCGGCACAGTGAGATTAATACCGCCGAAACCCATATCGGCCATGGCCGGCAGCACCGTCATGAGGCGGTCCGGCGCAACATCGAAGGCAAGGTACACCGCATCCATTTTGAGAGCCTTCATCGCCGCATTGTGCATACGAGGCGACAAGGAATGATTGATAGGGTGCCCGAGAACAGCGTATGGCTTAGTGTGTCCGCTCAATTCCATATTTCTTCCTGAGTATTATCTGCCATGGCCGGTTTTCTTGACCGCCTTCGCACAAAGATACCGGTTCACGCAAGAGAGGTAAGCTTTTGCACTAGCCTCAATTATGTCGGTACTGGCAGCCTTGTCGCTCAACTGCTCGGCTCCAAAGGACACGGTCACACAAGCTTCTCCCATGGCATCCTGTCCAACCGTAATTGCCTGCAGTGAGAAATCAACGATGCGTCCTTTGCAACCTGTCAGCCTGTTTATTGTCTTTATGACTGCATCAACTGGCCCATCACCACATGCGGCATCGCGCAGCACCTGCTTGCCCTTTTTCAGCTGAACAGTTGCCGTCGGAACAGCTGCTGTTCCAGTGGTAACCTGCATAGCATCAAGCACATACACACTTGAAGGCGCGTCGAACTCATCTCTGGCCAGCATCATCAGATCGTCGTCATAGACCTGCTTCTTCTTGTCGGCAAGAATCAGGAACCTGTTATAAACTGCCTCAAACTTCACTGCGGGAACATCCACGCCGAGTACGCTCAGACGGTGCTTGAGTCCATGGCGGCCGGAATGTTTGCCAAGAACCAGTTCAGTAGATCCTATACCCACCTCTTCCGGCCTCATGATTTCGTAAGTCCGACGCTCCTTCAGCATTCCATCCTGATGAACACCTGACTCATGAGCAAAGGCATTCGCACCGACTATGGCCTTGTTCCGCTGAACACTCATGCCGGTCAGCCGGCTCACCATACGGCTGGTTTTGTGCAGGTTCTTAGTAACTATGTCTGTCCTGACTGCGCTGAAGAGATCTGACCTTGTTTGCAATGCCATTACAATTTCTTCCAGCGCCGCATTGCCAGCCCGCTCACCCAATCCGTTAATAGTGCACTCTATACACCGCGCACCGTTCTGAACGGCCGCCAGCGAATTGGCTACTGCCAGGCCAAGATCGTTATGGCAGTGCACACTGAGCACCGCATTTTTCACGTTTGGAACATGTTCAAAGAGGTAGGCAATCAAGGCTCCGAATTCACTCGGCACCGAGTAGCCAACAGTATCGGGAATATTGACAGTACCGGCACCTGCATCAATCACGGCCTCGACCACCTCGTCCAGAAAATCGGGTTCCGTGCGCGATGCGTCTTCCGGACTGAATTCCACGTCATCGCAAAACGTGCGAGCATATTTCACATGTGCCACAGCCTGCTTGAGGATTTCGCTTCGGGCCTTCATGAGTTTGAATTTGCGATGTATCTCGGATGTGGCCAGAAAGACATGTATGCGGGGCTTCCCGGCGGGTGCCACGGCTTCGGCGCAACGTTCTATGTCAGCACGAACACATCGTGCCAGGCCGCATATAGAAGGTCCTTTGACGGTCCTGGCAATATCCTGAACCGCCTTAAAGTCATCTGGCGAAGCAATGGGAAAACCTGCCTCAATGACATCAACATTCAACTTGGCGAGCTGCCCGGCAATTTCCAGCTTGTCCCTGTGATTCAAACTTGCTCCAGGCGACTGCTCGCCGTCACGGAGCGTTGTGTCAAAGATGAATACCTTGTCCTTCTTCATTTTCGGTTACTCCGTTTCAATCACCAATTTTCGATTTTTTACGATCAGACTGCCCAGATTCGGCACCATGCCCGTTTGTGTCACCTTTCGCAATGGCAATGGCACCGGATCTGCTGATGTCAATAATCCGGAACGGTTTCAACAGTTCTACACACTCGGCAACACGCTCCTGGCACCCAGTCATCTCAAGAATAATGGATTCGGGCTGGACCGAAATGATCTGAGCCTTCAACATGCCCGCCAATTCCTTGATTTCAGTACGCTTCGCTGCAGGTGCTGCGACCTTGACTACGATCAATTCACGGTCAATAAACCGCTCCGTCGTAAGATCAGACACCTTGATGACTTCCACCAGCTTGTTAAGCTGCTTCGTCACCTGCTCAAGTACCCTGTCGTCCCCTGGCACTTGAATCGTCATCCGCGACACAGTCGGATCCTGGGAAGGGGCCACGTTCAAACTTTCTATATTGAACCCGCGACCCGATATCAACCCGACAACGCGTGCCAGGACGCCGTGTTTGTTCTCAACCAGTACTGTAATTATATGTTTCACCATCATCACTCCTGTACAATGCAAGGCCCGGCGATTCTCACGCCATGCTGTGAATCATTTCCATCAAAGAGGCACCAGGCGGCACCATTGGATACACGTTCTCGTCCGGCTTGACGATGCATTCCACCACAACCGGACCAGGCGTCGCAAACGCCTTCTCGAGCGCCTTTACCGTCTCGCCGGCTGTCGTTGCCCGCAGGCCCACCGCCCCATGCGCCTCAGCAAGTTTGACAAAGTCTGGCAGGTACACATCCGGCCGGCCCTCTATCTGCTCATTCCCTGCCCTTCCGGTCTGTCCAAGCCCGGATGCAGAATACTCGTTCTTGTAGAACATCGCCTGCCACTGGCGGACCATTCCGAGATTGCCATTGTTCAGAATAACAACTTTGACCGGCAGATTATGCTCAACTGCGACTACAAGCTCCTGGAAGTTCATCTGAATGCTACCGTCGCCTGAGAGACTTACAACAGTCCTGCCTGGCAGGCCGAACTGCGCCCCGATAGCCGCAGGCAGGCCGAAACCCATCGTGCCCAGACCACCGGACGATATGAAACTACGTGGTTTAGTGTACTTGAAGAAATGCGCAGCCCACATCTGATGTTGCCCGACATCTGTCGTTATAATGGCCTCGCCTTTTGTCAATTCATAGACCTTCTCTATTACGAATTGCGGAAGCAGTTCCTTTGTTTTCCTGTCGTAATCAAAACTAAACTCCTGCCGCCAGGCCGTGGTCTGATCAAGCCATTCAGCGCGATCGCCACGGACCACCTGCCCTATCAGATCTTTGAGTACAAGCTTGACGTCGCCGACCACAGGTATATCGACCTCGACACTCTTCGAGATAGTCGATGGATCAATATCGATGTGGGCTATGGTTGCATGAGGTGCAAATTCAGATATCTTGCCTGTAACACGGTCATCGAATCTTGCTCCCACGGCGACGAGCAAGTCGCACGCAGTGACGGCCCTGTTCGCAGCCACACTCCCGTGCATGCCCAGCATTCTGAGCGACAACGGATCTGTTTCAGGAAATGCCCCCAGGCCCATCAAAGTGGTCGTGACCGGAATGCCTGCTTTTCTTGCCAGAGCGATAAGTTCTTCCGATGCGTCGCCGGCAATTACACCACCGCCCGCATACAGCAACGGCTTGTGCGCCTTGTTCAAAGCCTCCGCCAGTTTGGCTATCTGTTTCGGGTGTCCCTTCGAAGCAGGGTTGTATCCACGCATCACCACCGGTCCGTTGAAGACGGCTTTGGTCTTTGCCCGTTGAACATCCTTGGGAATATCGATCAAAACAGGTCCAGGCTTGCCGGTTGATGCGACATGAAATGCCTCCGCCATGATTCGCGGGATATCGTCAACATCCTTGACCAGATAGTTATGTTTGGTCACAGCCCTTGTTATGCCTGTTGTGTCCGCCTCCTGGAATGCATCGTTACCGATCATTGCAGACGGTACCTGCCCGGTAATACATACCATGGGAATACCGTCCATGTAGGCCGTGGCAAGCCCTGTTACAGTGTTTGTAACACCGGGTCCTGATGTAACAATACAGCAACCAGTCCGGCCGGTTGCCCGCGCGTAACCGTCGGCCATATGCGCCGCGCCCTGCTCATGGCGGGCCAGTACAAACTTGAATGGCGCATGGTAAAGTTCCG
This sequence comes from bacterium, assembly GCA_037134535.1. GTDB lineage: Bacteria > Verrucomicrobiota > Kiritimatiellia > SPBP01 > SPBP01 > JBAXKQ01. The sequence goes on along the minus strand of JBAXMA010000013.1, from coordinate 12,823 downwards.
CGAAAAGATCAAGCACCATGCCGCCTGGCAAGCCGAATACCATCTCCACGCCAGCAGCTTGCAGACCGTCCATCACACACTTTGCGCCAGTTCTCATCTTGTATCCCTCTCTCACTTCAAACCTACAAAAAAACCCACCGTATTTGACTACGGTGGGTTCAATTTCCGCTCCGGACGCACTAGCAACCTGAAGCGCACCCCACCGCAGCGCGGTTGCTCACGACAAGGAGGAGATCCTCCGCCGTGCTCAACTCACCTGCAAGCACTACTACAAGCAATGCAACGGGGTGTACTGTTTTCATCATGCGTTACTGTAAGCTCCGGGAACGCGAGAAGTCAACACGAAAACAAGCTGGGTATATGCTATTGCATCCGGCGGTGCTACGGCGTACATTTTCCGCCGGTCGTCCGTGTTTGCTGTCTGCACTTTGACGAGGTTCTTTCTATGGATGTGGTGGTTCTGCAGTTCGGTGTTGTTATTCTTGCGTCGACGATATGCTACTGGCTCTTCGGCCGGTTGCATCTCCCACGTGCACTGGGTGCCGTGCTTGCGGGAGTTGTGCTTGGACCTTCGTTGCTGGGCCATATTTCACTATACAGCTTTCCAACGGGTCTTTTCCCATCCACGCCGGAATCAAGCGCCGTTTCACCTGAGCTGTTCGCATTTGGTGCCGTAGCCGCTGTCCTGTTCTTTTTTGTCCATGGTCTGGAAACCGACGTCAAGATCTTGCGGAATTACTGCCTTAGCGGCTGCATACCGGCAGCCGCAGGAGTTATTGTGTCGTTTGTTCTGGGCGATCTCGCAGCGATCGAACTCCTGAGCCGCATGGGGAGCACATCTGCCAGCTTCATGACACCCGAATGTCTTTTTCTCGGCCTTGCTTGCACTGCAACTTCAGCAGAGATAGCTGTCCGCATTTTCTCAAGGAAACGAAAACTTGATTCGCCCGAGGCGATGACATACTTCGCCTGCGCGGCAAGTGATGGCCTTTTTTCAGTCATTTTGTTCGGAATAGTACTCGGCTCCATCGGTTCGTTCCTGCCTGCTCACGGTCAAAGGCAATACATCGCACCAGGTCCGGGCGGATCACCGGAGGTTGTTGTCATCTGGCTGGTACTGTTGCTTATAGCCATACTTGCCGCCGGAAAGATTGCGAACTTATGGAGAGCACACACAGACCGAACCGGCATGGCTCTGGTTTTTCTCGGAATAGCACTGGTAATTTCCGGCCTATTCGACCGCGCCGGCCTTATTACCGTGCTTGGCGCGTACATGGTTGGCGTCGCCTTGTCGCAGAGCAAAATTATCCTGGGCCTGCGTGAAAAGGCAGTCTCGATCTATGGCATCCTCGTGCCCGTCCTCTTCTGCACAATAGGCATGATGATCAGCATTCAAAGCCTCACAGGTGGCGTTCTGGTATCAGGTCTTATCCTCGCAGCGCTGATAATCATTGCACGCCTCGGCGTCACCTGCCTCATCACAATGCCGATGGGTTTGAACTTGATAGGCGCTGTCAGAATAGGCGCAGGAATGATCCCCAGGGGAGACGTTGCGCTGCTCATTCTCGGAATCGGTCTTATTGAGGGTATCATCCCGGCACCACTTGTGGGCGTTACTCTAGTTATGATTACTGCAACGGCTCTGGTCGGCTCACTTCTCGCCAACCTCACCATAGGAACAAAGGCATCTGGTACGCGTGACGCCGCATCACTGGCAGGCAATAGAAACATGGAATTCCTGTTTCCGTCTACGGAAACGACGGAAATGGCAATAGCCAAACTGCTGTCCGTTTTCGAATCGGAGGGTTTTTCAATACACCTCCTCGACATGGACGCCAGGATATACCTGGTCCGCAAAGATGACATGACCATCGGAATTCAGCGCGCCGGCAAGCGTCTCCTGCTGGACTGTTCAGACAACGAAGCGGCACTGGCCAACACAGGGCTCTGCGAAGCAATTGCAGAGCTGGAGAAGGTGATTTCAGACCTCCGTGAGACCGTCAACGAGAAGGCAATTGTGCGGCAATTGCAGGATTCCAAGACAATCGGGCCATGGAAGCAGACCCTGGCTGACTACCTGACAGTCTCAACAATCAAGGTAAACATGTCTGCAAGAACAAAGCAGGAGGCAATCCAGGAGCTCCTTGATCTCCTTGCTACCCAGTCACTTGTAAGTGACGTCGGAGAGGCAAAGAAGGCGATCTGGAGCAGGGAAGAAATCATGTCTACGGGCATGCAGCATGGAATAGCCATACCGCACGGCAGAACCAACAGTACCAACAAACTGATCTGTGCGCTGGGATTGAAACGTGAGGGTGTTGACTTTGCGTCATTGGACGGGGAGCTCTCCAAAATCATGATACTGGTCCTGTCACCGGACAATGTCATTGCTCCGTATGTTCAACTGGTGGCCACCATCGGACATGTTCTTGACGAGAAACTCCGTGCCCTGCTGCTGGCGTGCCGCTCTTCCGCAGAAGTAATGACAGTACTGAGCGGCGGGGCCGTGACCTCCGAGTCAGGAACGCAGCCGGCTGCAAGCATCCACGATAGTCCAGTCCAGTCTACAGCAACAGTAAACGGCGATCCTGCGCTTGGTGAATTCATTCACCCGGAAAAGGTCATTATGGAAATGAAGGCTACCACCAAAGAAGAAGTTATTGATGAACTGCTTCATCTTCTGGAAGAAAACGGCAATATTACGAATTTCAAGGACGCACACCGGGCAGTGCTGGAGCGCGAGGGCAAGATGACGACCGGAACACCTGGCGGCGTGGCTATTCCGCACGCGATCACACAGGCTGCTCCATCACTTGTCTGCGCAGTCGGCATCAATCGCGGCGGCGTCGATTACGGTTCCTTCGACAAGAAACCTTCGACAATTTTCATTATGTCGCTTGCGCCCAGAGAAGAACTGCCACGCTATATACAACTTCTCGGGGCAATCGGCAGAACAATCGCATGCGACCCTGTCAGACAGGCAATTCTGGGGGCAAAGACCAGGCAGGAAGTCTGCGATGTGTTCACCGGCAAGAGTTCCTCTACCTGAACTCACGTACTGACTCCACGTATTGCAACTACTCAACGTCGCTGTAGTCACGCATTGACGTGGAGCACTTTAGCGGGCGGGAATCCATTGAAATATGTCGACGAGGCGTGGCTGTAAGCGCCAATGTTCTCGCTGAAGAGCATATCACCAAGCTCGAGGTTCGCAGGAAGTTCCTCGGCCATGGAGACAACATCCAGTGCGTCACATGTCGGACCGAATACCGAACAAATCTGTGTCTGCCCCTTTTTGAAGGCCTTTAGATGATAATGACAATGATCAAATATCACGCCCGAGAAGGTATGATAAACACCATCATCAATGTAATAACAGAGCTTTCCGTCGCGTATCGCTTTGCCGATTATCTTTGATACTGCAACGGCAGCAGTTGCCACCATAAAGCGGCCTGGTTCCGCAAGGATCTGGATATCTTTTGGAAACAGGCGATCCAGTTCCCGATTGATAATACTTGCCAGCTCACTGAATGGTTTGACGCAGGCATCGTAGGGGGCAGGAAAGCCGCCGCCTATATCCAGAAGATTCATTTTAGTGTAGCCGCGGTCTCTGGCTTCCTTGAAAATGTTCGCTGCGAGATTTATCGCCTGCACATAATTCTCAAAGTTTGTTGTCTGGCTCCCTACGTGAAAACTCAGGCCTTCGACGACCAATCCGGCTCTGTGAGCCTCAAGAATCAGGTCCACTGCCTCTCCTGGCGGTGCGCCGAACTTGGATGACAGCTCCACCATGGCCCCTGTATTTGCCACCTTGAGCCGCAAAGCAAGACCAGCTTGCGGAGCATATTTTCTAATCTTCCTGATTTCCTCGGAATTATCGTAAGTCACCAACGGTTTGTACTGATTGAGCTCACGAAGCGTCTCATTGGCCTTGATAGGGTTAGCGTAAACAATCTTGTCCCATATCCAGTCCTGGCGCTGCTTACCCGACATATTCTTAATGTTCTCGTAAACAATGCGAAATTCCGGCATCGATGCAACATCGAAGCTAGCACCGGCTTTGTACAGCGTCCTGACAATGGCGGGATCAGAGTTGGCCTTGACCGCGTAGTAAGCCTGAACGCGGGGAAGGTAGCGCTTAAACTGTGAGTAGTTTTTGCGAAGCTGATCGTGATCAACAACGAAAAGAGGTGTCCCATGCTCCATGGCCAACTGTTTAAGCGCACTACGGCTAATCATTTTGCTAATCTCCTGTGATCAGAAAGTTTTTAAACTGCCAGGGATCACGGCAATCCGGAGCCTGTTTATTGTAACCCTCAAATTCATTCACATTGTGCTTCAATGGCGTCCAGTCGGACGATTTGGAGATGCACTTGCCAAGATACGGTTTTGCATGCTTAAGCACATACTCATGCGGCAGGTCATCCGGTACGCAAACGCCTCTAGCCGGATTCTCAATCATCCACATCGAAGCACAGACTACAGAGATGGCCACCTGCATGGTGGTGGCATTCTGGTGTGGCACCAGCTTCCGCGACTCGTCGATGCCGAGATCGCTACCTGTCCACCAGGAACTAAAGGCGTGTCCCATGAGAAGGGCGCCCAGAATATCTGAGCCGCCAATGATTTCGTCGTTCATAATCCTCTGCTTTTCAGGCAGAATATAGTCGTTGCCACGCAATTCATTCAGAGAGGCAATCGCCGCGTCACACGGGCAGTATGCATAGTGAACAGTCGGACGATACACTGCCTTGCCTTTTCTCCACACTGTCAGGTGATCTGACATAGTGAACGCCTCGCCGTGCCTGACTACCATGCCATTGATACAGAAGTCAGGCACCCAGCTCCTGACCCACGTGTTCATGCCCATCCGCGCAAGGCAAATCTGGTTGCGGGGACCATTCGTGTGTGAATAAGCAAGAGCCGGCAACTCCTTCTCGTGCGTACCCCACCCCATCTCAGCTGTAGTTGTACCTTCTTCCCGGAATCCTTCAATACTCCACGTGTTAACAAACTCGTCGACCTTCTTGGGCTGATCAGACACCTGGGTGTCGCGTTCGCTGACATGGATAACCTTGACACCAAGTTCCATGGAAAGCTCATTAAAGACCTGATCCTCAGATAAACGCTCGATCCGGCGAGCCCTAACGCCCTTGACCTTGCTATCCCTTAAAACCTTTGCCGCTATATCCAGCAGTCCCTGCTTTGCAAAATGAGAAATAAGACCGGGATTCGCACCATGCTCGATCACTGCAGTCGGACCTGGTCTGGACCACTTTGCTGTCATCTCCCGAATTCTCATGTGCCGCCAGTAGAGTGTACGCTCGGTCGGATGTTTGCGCTTCGCGCCAGCATACGGATCCCACAACTCCACCGAGGTATTGATATAGAGCACACCATGATCATGGCACCACTGAAGAATGTCACAGCATCCGATATTCCACGCCAGGTCTATCACCAAGTCGCCTTCGGAAACATACTTGCCCAGCAAATCGTCCATGTTCGATTCAGTGACCCGGTTACGAACAAACCTTACACCGCGACCTATCCATTGGTTAAGGACATCGGATCGATCCTTAAAATCCATTACGGTAATATTCTTGAGCGGCGCCTTGACGTACTTTGCCAATATGGGCAGAGTGCATTGTGCCACCGCGCCGTAACCCACAAACAGGATCCGTTTCCGAAATTCGATCATGATTCTCCCCTTACAAAATAAAACCGTCCGACGATCGTCAAGCTTCGCACGAGAATCTGCTGTATGACAAGAGTTTATTGAATGACATCGCAGATTTTCTTCGCACAGAAGATGGTCATGGATAAAATCACGCTCAATGCAACTCAACCAGACTGGTCGCCACAAGTGCCACGGTCTAATTCCGCGGGGACCCAGCGGCGCACGGAGTTGATCAGGTACAGCTTGTCGGCACCAAGGATATCGCCCACTGTGAGAATGCGTTCCGTGAGTTCGCCGCGCCTGATCAGCCAGTTTCTGAACACCCCGGCAAGAAGCCCGCAAGTTACAGGCGGCGTGAAAACCTTTCCGTTCTTCTCAATCGCAACGTTCGCAATAGTGCTTTCTGTAATTTCGTCACGGACGTTCAACAAGATAACGTCATCATAGCCCGGCCATGCCTTTCTGGCCTCATCATAGACGGATCTGATCGTTGTCTTGTGATAGAGGTACAGACTATCCGGGCTTACGCGCGTTTCAGACAATGCCAACCGCCATGGTCTGGTGGTAGCCGGGTGGGACAGTGGTTCAGATTTGACTGAAACCGTACCATTCTCAGAGAACAGCAGTCTTACCTTGAGCGTTGCGCTACCAGCTGCTTCAGCTGCTTCCATCAGGCTCTTCCTGATCTTGTTAACGTCAATTTGCAAACCGAAATACACCGCTGAACCGGCCAGACGTTCCAGATGTTCCTCAAGCAGAAAATACCCCTTTGCACCTTCAAACAAAATTGTTTCCAGAAGATCAAAACACGGACGTCGTGCAGTCAGTACCTCCGACTTGACGAGACACTCCTGGTACTCGTCAACAGCATCAGAGTCCCACACAATGCCGCCCCCTACTCCATACTCTGCAGTTCCTTTCTGTTTATTCACTGCCACTGTCCGGATGGCTACATTAAACCTGGCCAGCCTTCCCGGCAGCATGTAACCGACGCAACCTGTGTAGATTCCTCGCGGATCAGATTCCAACTCGCGTATGATCTGCATTGTCCTTATTTTCGGTGCACCAGTTATCGATGCACAGGGGAATAGGGCCTTCATGATCTCCGGCAGGTCCGCTGAAGTCCTGCATTTCACTGTCGAAATCATCTGGAATACAGTGGGGTACTGTTCAACGTCATATATATGCGATGCCTCAACTGTATTCCGCTCTGCTATTCGCCCCATGTCATTCCGCACCATGTCCACGATCATGACGTTCTCCGCCCGTTGCTTGGCCGACGATTGCAGGCGACTTGCAAGTTCCTGGTCTTGTAAAGCAGTTAACCCCCGTCTGGATGTGCCCTTCATCGGTTTTGAAAGCAACGCATCGCCTTCCAGAGAGAAGAACAGCTCCGGCGATGCGGAGCATATGGCAAACCGGTCAGTTTCAATAAAGGAGGAGTATCGCGCCACCTGATTACGCTGAAGCCGGCAGAACAGGCTCCAGGGCTCACCTTTAAATATTGTTCGAAGCCGGAACGTGAAGTTCACCTGATAGGTATCTCCACTCTTCAAGTAATCTTTGATACGGCCAACAGCAGCGGCATGTTGTTCAGCCGACATGGATGGCCGCCATACGCCAGTGCTGAATCCCACGCCTTCATCGGCATCAGGGATGCGAATTTCACGAGCCTCACGGAAAATGCCAAACCATGCCAGTGGAAAGGGAATATCACCGGCAGAATGCGAGAGCATGGCAGAATCCAGGCCACTACCGGCTTCATAAGCAAGGAATCCGGCGGCACACATGCCGCTATCAGTCGCCCTCTGTACCTCACGCAGAACCTGTAGAACTTCAGATGGCTGATTTGCCACAAGAACAGTCTCAGGCCGTTGAAACAGAAAACCATCTGTCCCCATGGTTCCGCGTGCAATCACCACTCTGACATCTTCGTGTGCCATTAAACAGTCCCGCGACCAAACTTGCGATTCAGCTCGGAAAAAGAGCTGTAAATCAAGGTCGGCCGGCCGTGAGGACAAGTATAGGGCATCTCAGTACGTGCAAGGTCTACAACCAATTGCTCAATCTCATGGAGAGTCATCCTGTCACGAGCTTTAACAGCGGTCTTACATGCCGCCTGCACTATGGCTTCTTCCTTCCAGGCAGAAGCCCCGCCACGCGCCCCGCCCTGTTCGAGCGCACCGGCGATTTCAAGGAGCAGCACCTGAGCCGCCACTGGAGGGAATAGAGCCGGAAGAGCATCCACGACAAATGTCTCTCCACCAAATTCAGATATTCCGAAACCCAGTTTGCGCAAGACATCAAGGTTCTTTCTCACCCGCAGGCCATCGGTCGGTCTCAATTCCACTGTTTCGGGCATCAGTAATCCCTGACTCTCTACGACTCCTCTGGCAACATCGGCCATATACTGCTCGTAAAGAACCCGCTCGTGGGCAGCATGCGGATCCATGACAACAAATCCATCCTCCGTTTCCAGCAAAACGTAGAGACCACCAACCTGGCCAAGCACTCTGCACCATGACCACGGCGCCTGAGCGGGCAAAGACGACGCCGATATCAGGCCTCCAGATTGTGCATCACTCTTCTCATCATGTTTTTCAACACCCTTCTCATGGTTGCTGCGGTCAGGTATCAAAGGCATCCGGGGATACTGAAAAGAGCGGATAGGCGGCAAGTCGGTAATGGCCAGGCGAGGCTCATCTACTGAAGCGTCTGAATTCGCAGGAGTCGTCTGTTCTGCAGTGCCAGGCCATGCCCTCTCCTGGCCGACCTTCTCGCCGGAAAGGGCCTTACGTATTGCCTCTATCACTGCATCCCTGATCTCATCTGGCCGCTTAAACCTGACCTCTTTCTTTGTCGGATGAACATTTACGTCAACGAGAGCAGGATCAATCCTGATATCAAGAAACAGGGACGGGAATCGATTGCCCGGCAAAAGGGTGTGATATCCCTCGTGAATGGCAAAATTCAGCATGGGCGCGGAAGTCGGCCGCCCGTTGACAAAGATGAACTGTTCATTTCTGTCAGACCGGCTCATCGACGGGACACTGACATAACCGGAAACACCTATTCCGTGAAGCTCATGCTTAACCGCCCTGAGTTTTTTCTGAAACTCGACTCCGAACATCTCACGAATACGATCTTCAAGCGTGGCATTGCCGGCAAGGTTGTATAAGTCTCTGCCATCTATTTTAAGGCTCATCCCGACAAGCGGATGCGATAGGGCCTCGACCATGAACATCTGCCTTACATGGGCAAGTTCTGTCTGCTCGGATCGCAGGAATTTGCGACGGGCAGGCACATTGAAAAACAAATCACGGACTTCAACACGGGTGCCTGACGGTACTCCCGCATCACGAACGTCCTGCAATTTCCCTCCTGACATCAGCAATTCGGTTCCAACGGTATCGCCCCGCCTGCAAGTCACAATTCTAAACCTTGAAACCGACGACAATGCAGCAAGAGCTTCACCCCTGAATCCCAGCGTCGCAATCCTCTCTATGTCGTGGACATCCCTGATTTTACTGGTGGCATGCCTCTCGATCGATAGAAGTGCGTCATCACGATTCATTCCAAAACCGCTGTCAGAAACGGCCACAAGCTTGCGACCGCCAGAAACGATTTCTGCACCGACCTGCGTTGCATCGGCATCCAACGCATTCTCCATCAGTTCCTTCAAGACCGAGCAAGGCCGGTCCACGACCTCGCCAGCGGCGATCATGTTTGCAACTTCAATTGAAAGAATCTTTATGGCGCGCTGTTCTGTCATGGCCTCAACCTGTCCTCATTGACACAATGATGCCGAAACCGTGACAGGGAAACAATGAAAATGGCGAGGCAACCGCACACCCTCAGCTAGTCGGCTGAGCTCACTACCGACAGATTCGTCATCTTCAGCTTGGCACAGAGGTCCAGCACAGTTACCAGCTTGTCGTGAGTTGATTCATTCGTACACTGAATGAGAACCCCCTGGGTATTATCAATGTCAGCAAGTTTTTCAAGTCGCTCCTCCACCTGCTTCTGGCTGACCAGTCTTTCGTTAAGCGTATAGCCATCGGGGTACACGGTGATCCTGAGCGCCGGAGTAGCAGCCACAGGCTCCATGGGCGGACAAGGCCTCCTCACACTCAGTTCAGCCATAGCGTCATGGGGAACAACTACAATAAGGAAGAAGGCCAGCAATTGAAACGCCACATCAATCATTGCAACAAGATTAAGCTCACCCGCCCTGTTACCGCCTATTCTCCTTTTTCTGGCCATGATGCACCTCCTTCTTGTTGTTGGCTTGCTGAGCTACTTGATAACGTCGATCCCGGCATGCGCATCTCACTACTACTGACGTCTCTCGGATACAGTTCCTTAGATGGTAAAAAGAAAACGGGGGATGCGCATCCCGCATCCCCCGTTCAATTCATCAACGTATTCAACAACGACTACAAAGCGATCTCTGTCCTCAGTTTCGCCTCCGCCTCGTTCGCAGTCTTTGCTGGCCTCTTAACCTCGTCCGACCGGATATAGGTTGGCAGATATCTGTAGTAGACTTCCAGACAGAGACAACAAAGGGTCGTGTCATATACAGGGCTTGCACCGTGAGTACTGCCGCTCTCCCAATGCCCGTCGGCCTGCTGGTTACTAATCAGCATCGGCAGCATCTTGGCATTCCACGCCTTCCACATCTCGCCGCCTTTCTGGTATCGTGCCTGCGTCATATAATACCAACCGTACGTTGTTCCACCGCCACTCGGCCATGTCGGTGACAGATTTTGTGTTGCCTGGAAAGTGTTAACTACTGCCGGATCCTCACCGTGACCAAGAAACTGCAGGCAGAGTATTCCCGCTCCGGCAAGAGTCTCACTGTTACCTGGTCCGCCGTATCCAAAGCCGCCGCTCGGCCCGGCAAAACTCTTTATCCCGTCAACACACTTGTACAAGGCATCCTGCAAGCCCTTGTTCTCGGCACCGGCCATTTTGGCGGCCTTCAGTGCCTGAACTTGCCAGGCGGATACTGACATATCCTTTCGAGCCGCCTTGTCGTAATTGTAGTCGAAAGCTCCCCCTGCCTGCTGACCATCGATAATTACCTGTATCGCCTTCTCCATGGGCTCCTTCAGCAGGACCATCTGGGTCATGCCATATGATTCAGAAAGTGCATAGGTAGCTATTGCATGGCCATAAGAGTAATTTGGTCCGGCATTCTTGAATTTTCCATTTGCTTCCTGCGCATACATCAGGTACCTGATGGCCTTTTCAACCGTAACACCAAATTCTTTTGATGCTGGTGTTTCGCCATGCGCCATGTAGCACAACAATGCAAGACCACACATAGCAGTCTGCGAACCGCTTCCGGGCCACGAACCGTCTTCACTCTGATGCGCCTTCAACCATCTCAGCGCCTTCAGTACTGCCTGCTCACCGGCGTTATTTCCGCCACCCCGCTTGATCGCTCCGGCGCGGCCACCCGTTCCACCGGCTCTGCGTGATGCATAGAGCCCCTTCATTGTCATAGGGCTCTTAACAAAGGCCATCTCGAATCCAACCCCGTCAGATGCTGCGCCGCTACCCATTCCAAATCCAGCCGAACCACCTCCTACACCGCCGCTTTGGGTCGGATCTCCCGGCATCTCGAAATTCTCCGCCGTGGTTACCGCCTCAGTTTCGGTGGGAACCTCTGCTGATATGTCGGGGTTTTCCAGATCAATCTTTTCCTCAACCTTCTTCTCAACTTTCTCTTCGAGCTTATCAGCCGCAGGATCAATCATCACTTCTATGCTCGGCTGCGTTACTGGCGGTTCACCGCCGGAAAAGCCCAGAATCATCAATGCCACGAGAATGTGAAACATGCCCGATCCCAATGGACCCCAGCCGCGCTCTTTTACGAACCGCTTAAGGCCTTCCATGCGGTCATCAACTTTCTCAAGTTGTTCCGTCTCTTCATTCTCTTGATTCTGTTCATTTTCTTCCATTTTATCTCCCTGAACCTATGGCAACACACCTTTTAAGGTTGCCCTCTTTTTGTTCGGTTAGCAAAGGACTATATGTCCCTTTTCACTCATTAAGACGCTTCTCGTGCATCTTTTCTTAGTCTAAATCCTGAAAGTCATCACTAATTCAGCGCGGTAACGAGAAAACGGAGGCTCTTTTCGCGGATTTGCAGAGATTTTGGTAAGTAAGGCATATCTGATCTGCAGCATACCCCTTTCTGAAATACTGATGAAGCGATCAATATGCGCCAGAACTGACAACGTTAAGATCAGTAAGTCTCAGTTCAGCGCACATGTCCAGCAAATCTACCAGCTTGCCATGTGTTGATTCCTGCGTGACCTGAATAAGAATACTCTGCTTGGTACTGATCGCAGCCAGGCTGCCCAACTCCTGCCTCATTTGAGCCATACTCCGCAGCCGTTCATTCAAGGAATACCCATCCGGGAACACAGTGATCCGGATTACGTTCGCGGTGGACTCTTCCTGGCTCTTCTTCTCGGCCTGAGGCCGATTGATCGCAAGATGAGTCATCGTGTCAACTGGCCTAATACTGATGATAAAGAAATTAAGCAACTGAAACGCTACATCGATCATGGCGACCAGATTCAGTTCGCCCGCCATGAAACTACTTTTCCTTCGTTTCCGTGCCATGTCATTACCTCACTGCTATTTAGTTGTTGCGGGCTTCGCCTTTTGAATCGCAATAAACTTTATTCTGGCTATTCCTGCCTTGGTGGCAGCGTCCATCACCTTCTTTACCGCTCTATGCTTGGTCTTGACATCGGCGCGTATGGTCACAACCAGGTTCGCACCTACACCGGGATGCGCCATGGTTTTTGCGATCATGGCAGATATGAAGTCTTCGCTCCCGCTCTTGAAGCCAGTGAGGTCAACAACCCCTTTGGCGTTTATATTTATCCGGAACTCCAGAGGATCCTTGGCTTTGACCGGCGCCCCATGAGGAGACACTGGCAGAGTTATGCGATCTGTGTCAGGTCGTTCCTGCATAGAGCTCGTACAGACGAAGAAAATGATCAACTGGAAGACCACGTCGATCATTGCGATGATGCTTCCGCATTGCACCTCTTCTTCGCGTTTTCCCTTTCGTCGCGCCATGAGACTTACTCCTCAACAATCTCGACGTTTCGCAGGGCCTTGATC
>JBAXMA010000012.1:0-21267 GCA_037134535.1 bacterium | reverse complement strand
ATGTAATTGTGCCGCCTGAGCTTGATGACATAGCTCGCTTTGATGACGAGTTTGCCATGGCTCTTGACGTGATTGAGAAAAGATCGTTGCGTGTCGTCATCTATGGTCTTGGAGCACAGACGAAACCACTGCTTGTTTCCAAATGTGACAGGATAAGGATCATAGGTTACATAGACGACAACATGAAGAAGGCGACCGATTTTCCCTGCCCCTTGATGACATGGGAAGAGGCGGACGCGGCTGGCTTTGATGTTGTTCTCATTGCCAGCTTTTTTTGGGCCGAAGCTCTCACCGCGAAAGCTCTTTCGCACGTTCGTGCCGGTAGGATTCTTCCGACACCGAAGCATTGAGTCATCTCTTACCCCTCAAATGTGGTCAAATGTGCCTATGTCCGGCAATGTTGGTTCCATAGTGTAAGACCTTGCTGTACATGCTGTTACGTGTTCGACTGCCGGAACGCGAGACAAATACTCCCTATTGCTGCCAACGTTTCATTTTCATTCTTAGTGTCTAGCGATTCCCGCCGATAGAACACATTAAGGACTTGTGAATGAAACAGGTCCAAACAGATGAAAGGGGGTGCTACACACAAATGGCAGGTGGGGATGCTGACAGGGCAGGGAGACGGCGTATCGCTGCCAGCGTTCGTGATGAGAGGAGATACGACGCATACGAACAAGGATGTTCGTAGATGAAATAAGAGGTTAATGATTCAAGGAGGATAGTTCATGCAAGTCTTCAATAACGTACCCGCGTTTGGTGTGTGGGTAAACTACACCAGCAATGTCGCTAACCTTCGTAAGTCCATGGGCAAGCTGTCGTCCGGCTTGAAGATCATGAGCGCAGGTGATGACCCGGCTGGTCTGGCAATCAGTGAACGTCTACGCGCGCAGTATCGCAACACGGCTGCTGCCGCTAATAACGTTGAAAACAAGATCAGCTATCTGCAGACTGCAGATGCCTGGCTGCAGAAAACACACGACATCCTTGGTCGAATGGCGGAATTGTCCATCATGGCCAATGACGGCACAAAGAGTCAGACGGATCGTGATAACCTGCAGAAGGAATTTGAACAGATGCAGAAGGAAGTTCAGCGCATCACTACTGGTGCGACTGCAGCTGCAAAGTTCAACGGTCTGTATCTGTTCCGCGGCGGAAACGGCGTGGCATCGATGACAGGCGATACGGTCGAGAGAGGTTATGGCAACGTCAGGTTGCAGATCGGCCCAGACAGTAATCAGGTGTTCAATGAGGAACCTCTTGATCTGACAGCTAATAACTTCACTGATACCGTTGGTTCGTACAATACGTACACCTATGGCTCGGTGAATATGACCCTGCTCAGATCCTCCATGAATACTGTCAAGTGGGGCAGTCTGATATGCGGTGCAAATCTCAGCATCTCGATTCAGTCGACAGCGCAAGGCGCGGTGGACAAGATGAATCTTGGCATCGACTATATCAGTCAGAAACGAGCCGTACTGGGCGCAGAAATGAAGCGAATGGAGCAGACGCTCACAGGTCTCCGGAGCTACGAAGAGAATATCCGGTCGACTGAGAGTCGAATCCGGGACGTGGATGTGGCGTTTGAGGCGACTAACTTCGCCAAATTCTCCATCCTGACCCAGATCGGCACTGCGATGCTGGCGCAGGCTAATGCTCTTCCGGGTGGCGTCATGAACCTGGTTGGCTAGTAGTCTGGTAGCGAAAGTCTGAAAGGGAGGGCAATTGTGCCCTCCCTTTCTTTTTTGGGATCCGTGGCATTGGGAATGCTTTGTGGGCATGAGGAACCATGGAGAAGCTCAATGGCTGACGATTCAACACATATAAGCGGGTTGGGACAAACGTCGATTGATGTCACTGGGATTGTCCAGAAAATGGTCGATCTCAAGGCCTTGCCGGAGAAGACCTGGATAGTAGAACAGGGAGAGATTGCCAAGGATGTAGGGGCATGGTCGGACATTACGTCATTGATGACTGATCTGACGGGAACAATGGACACGCTTCGGTCCTACGAGCTGTGGAACAAGATGGAGGCCGTGGCATCGGATTCTGCCAGTCTGTCAGCATCGGCAGGTTCATCTGCGGTCGCTGGTAAGTACGACATTTCAATATCCAAGCTTGCACAGTCGCACAGTGTGAGATCCACGGACTTCACTTCTGCAACCGCGGATCTGTCTTCCGGCGGCGGGGCAGGCACACTTACCGATGGCGACACGTTCGAGATCGGCGGTGTGACTTTCACCATTGGAGCCGATGAGCATGGCCAGACGCTCGTCGGTAAGGAATCATTGACTTCTCTGGCTGGCAAGATCAACAACGCGTCATCAGCAATGACTGCTGCAGGCCGCGTAGTGGCCACTGTCATATCTGCCAACCCCACAGCGCACTACCTTGTGCTCACGCGGGTTATGACTGGCGATACGTACATTGACAGTGCTGATACTCTCGGGACTCCGCTTCAAACTCTACAGATTCGTTCCACAGCAGGTCCCGGCGATGCGTATCAGAATGTTCTGACAACTCATCAGGATGCTGCTCTTACAATAAATACGATTCCTGTTACGAGAAGCTCCAATGCGGGGCTTACGGATGTTATCAGCGGCCTTACGCTCAACCTGCTCGGAGAGACAACCACCGATGTGACGTTGACGGTGGCAGCTGACAAGGAAAGCGCCAAGGCGGCCATCCTGGCATTTGTCGAGAAATACAATGCTGCCGCGGCAAAGGTCAAGGAATACGGGCAAATCACTACTCAGGGCTCGGCTCTCGATCCGAAAGGTGCATCTGTTGCGTCAACGGGGGAACTTTATAACGACTCGCTCCTGACAGACATTGCCAGGAACCTCCGGAAGCAGGTGACCGACACCAAGTTTCCGGTTCTCAACGGTGTCAATGCATCATATACATACGATGGTAGAACCGGAATTATGAGTTCTTTGCAGGCCATTGGGATATGGACCAGCGGAGAAGATAATAAACTGACGGTGTTGGATGAAAACCGGTTGGATTCTGTGCTCCAAAGCAACTTTGGAGAGGTTGAACAACTTTTCAGGGGTGTGTTCGATGCCACAAATGGATATCAGAATGGAATCGGCAGTGATCTCTATCGATACACTAACGCAGTCGCTGCGCCAATGACCGGCGCGATTGCCCACCGAGTTGACACTCTCAATACAAAGAACACAAGTTTACAGACTGAGATTGATGACATGGATGCGTACCTGAAGGTCTATGAGCAGGACTTGTGGGTTCGGTTTACCGCCATGGACGATGCCATCAGCAAACTTCAGAGCAGCCTTGCCGGCCTGAAGAATATAACGGGATGATGCTTTCCGTAAGGAGGATGACGCCAATGGCCCGGATGGCATCTCTGTTTCAACTTGCACAATCTGGCGAGAAGGACTGCTCGCTGCAGGTGTTAGAAAGCCTTGGGGTCGATGGCGGTGTCGAAGAGCAGGTTCGTGGCACTATTCTGCGTGCGGTACGGCTCGTACGACAGGGAAGCGGAGAGGCTGCACTTGCCGTTCTTACGCATGCCCGGACCCGTATGGGCTTTATGCCGACGGCGATCATTGCCTGTATCATTGACTTGTGCATTGCAATGGGAAAAGAGCAGAGAGCGGCGCACGAATGTGTGGCTTTTGCACGGGATACAATTGCGCTTGGCTATCGCGACCTTGCGATGGAGGCATGCACTGCTGCATTGATTCTTGACGGAAGATCAACGTTTGAAATCATCAGGTCATCATCTTCATTACGTGAGATTGCCGGGTGGTATGAAGACACGGCTCTCGCATTGGTGGCACCATCTTGCCGGTTGGCGGTTGCAGGCATTCCAGCTCGCACAAAAGTCGGTTTGATGGTGCCAAATCTGGTGGACGACATCGTGGGCAACATTAAGACGCTTCTCCATCTTGTGCGTTATCTGGATCGGAATCGATGTGATATAGCGGTTTATGTCACGGAGAATTTGTCACGACGTGAATCGCCGCTCTTTCCCTATGGCTGTTGTGATGGAATTTCCGAAGAGCGAGGCGCAGCTACCATTCGCACAATTCGAGGACTCAAGGTGCCGATTCACATGGCAAAGAGGTCGGGAACCTTGTCGCAGTCAGCTCTTGGACTCGTGGCTCAAATTGAAGCGGATTCTCCGGATATCCTGATAGTGCAGAGCGGACTTGCCTGTCCGATTGACTGGCTTGCCATGCGTCTTGTCAATGTCCCTGTCAAGATGAGTATTCACAACGGAACCTCACTCTATATGCCAGGCATGAACATTAATGTTTTCGATAATCCTGTTAATATCGAGAGGGAGGATGCGAGTTGGGACACGTCATTCGGGCAACGGGTTGTGCTGGCGCAGGGAACAGATATTGAGGAACTCAGGGGCCGGGCCGCCCTGTCCCGTGCCGCATTTGACATTCCTTCTGATGCCATCGTCGTCGGAACGTTGAGTAATCACCTCGGCCGGCGGCTCTCGAAGGACTATCTGTCGGTGATCGCCGACATTCTGTCGGCTGAAAAGCATACATGGTTTATCGGATTCGGAGGCGGGGACATGGCTGCCGCGAAGGCCTTCTTTGCTTCGCGTGGCGTGTTCGATCGTGTCCGGTTTGGTGGCAGGCAGGCCAGCGCAGGGTCGGCACTGAAAATTCTCGATGTTTACGCCAACGAGTTTCCCGTGGGTGGATCCCAGAGTGTCATAGAAGCCATGGCGTGCGGGATACCTGTGGTGGCGCTACGCTGGAGTGATGCCCATGCGGAAAGCGCAGGTGCCAATGCTGTGGGCCCGGGTTTGGCCATTCCCGGCCCTGATATAGACGCGTACCGTAACCTGTTGAGTCACTTTGTCTGCAATGCGGCTGCGAGAGCAAAGGCCGCTGCAATGGTGACCCGGCGCGTGGAAGCTAACTTTTCCGTCCGAACTTATGCCCGAATGTTACTGGATATGGGTTTGGAAGCACTGGATCGGCAGTCGCACATGCCGGACTGTGAAGCAGGGACGATGAAGGAGGCAGTATGAGTGCCGGTATGGCAAGTCCGGATCCGCGTGAGGATTTGGGAGCGTTCTATCAACGTCTTATTCTTCTTATGACCTCCGGCGTGATGAGAAGAACTGATGAGGTGCTTGAACCAACTCTCTATCCGAAGGAATCTACGCCGGCTGTTCTTGTCTATGTGGGGTCCCCGGATATCAGGGAACTCAGTATGGTTCGCAATCAACTGCCGTCGGCTAGTTATCTATTCTACTTGTATCCGTCTTGCGCTCCTGCACAGGAGACTGAACTGCAGCAGTGTATTCCTCCCGGCCATCGAACAATTGCCTGTCCAATGACCGGCGACTCACTGTTTTCTGAAAAGATCGGTGCACTGGTGGCGATCAGTTCTGAGAGGAATGTGCGTTTGATAGCGGGGCGTGCGTACGAGGAACGTTTTGGAAATGAGCTCAGCAGCGTCAAGAATGCAATTGAGGTGGCGCAAAGCAATGCACAACAGGATGCCGTTCTTGGCCTCATAAGATTGCGGTGCTCAATATTGAATCTGCCGGGCATCTGGAAGAGTCGGCGGATGCAATTGCCGCGGTTCGATGTGTCAGTTCCGGCTGTGGTGTGCGGTGCCGGGCCTTCGCTGGCGGATCAGCTTCCGATGCTCAGGGGACTGGGTCCTCGCGCCGTGCTGATCGCAGCAGGGCATGCTGTTCCGACGCTGGTCAAGGCCGGCATTATACCTCATATCGTTGTCGAATCAGACTTCCTTGCCTTCATCAACTGGCCTGATGAGGTGCGCGTTGACAGTCTGCTCGTGGCCGGGACCGATGTCTCTCCATCGGTAGCGGCCCGCTTTGCCCGGACACATTGGTTTTACGGGAGCTCCAATCCGTTCACCCGCGTACTTGCAAAGTGGGGCGTGCAGTTGCAAACGCTGTACCTCGGGCGGACAGTAACGATTCCGGCCATTGATCTGGCAGTTGGTCTCGGATTCAAGACGGTAGCGCTGATCGGCCAGGACATGAGTGTGTGTGAGTCGGGCGTATCGCATGTTGACGGCACCATATCCCCGTCCGGTGATCCGCTTGTTTCCGTGGACGGAAATGAAGGTAAGGCAGTGTTTACCACCGCGCAAATGATCGGTCTGAAGCGGGACATGGAGGACTACATCAGGGATGTGACATCACGTACGCCGGGACTCCGGATTGAAAATTGCACCGAAGGTGGTGCGGTCATAGACGGAACGACGAGAAAACAATTCGTCCTGTTCTGCGAAGAGGCCGCACGTGGTGACCTGCCGGTTCACCTGCCCGCTGCTGAGATTGCCGGTGAGCCGGTTTGGTTCGGCAGGGTTAATCAGCTTGCCGATGACCTGAAGCACTATTCGGAGATCGCGCGCAGGCTTGTGAAGGCTTGCAGTGCTTTGCGCAAGAGTCTGGATACGGCCTCCCCTGATCTTGATCGGATTCGGGAAGGTCAAGCCCGCCTGAATGATTTGATGACCAGCGAACCGCCTGCCAGGACTGTTGAGATAGCGTCGGAATGGCTGAATGTAATCCTGCATTACGTTGACGAGATCCTGCGACAAACGCCTGGAATGATAAGGGAGGAAAATGATCCCTGTGCCCAGCTTCGTTTTCTTTCGACAAGGTTTCGTTTTGCCGGCGATATTTGTGCTGATCTGATTTCCGACCTGAAAAGTGTGGGCGCACAGTTGCGCCTGATAAACGAAAGTCCAGGTGGACCGAGTACGCATAATGCCCATTTTGCAACCGGTAAGGGAATGTCAGTTGCTGATCTCAAGGTCACCCCGTATGTGTTCCTGAGCTTCCGGCGCCACGCGGTTGCATCAATTCGTGAGGGCAATCCCGGACTTGCATCCTTCCTCGAGGCCGATCGGCCGGGAGACATCAGCGATAGATTTCGAATAAGATGGATGAACCAGCTTGTTCCGTATGTCGAAATAAAGTGCGAGGACGGAGCTTGGAAGCCGCTGTCAAGTTTTCTGTCGATGTATAGCGATGCGATGAGCGACATGCGTGGGTTGCAGACCGGGATGGGGTTCGATTCCAGACGCCATGGACTTGTGCTGGTGTGTCCGGGCAACTGGATGCATGCGTTTGCCATGGGTAAGGTGTTTCCTGCGGCCGAGGTGATGATTGTTGACCCATGGCCGGATCTTCTCAGCCATCTGATTGAAAGAGGATGTTTCCTCTATCCGCTTCCGCCACGGGCGCTGATCGTGGCGGCTGATGCGAGGGCCGGGCAGTGGCGCTCATTATGTGCAGGACGGCTGGACGAATGGAAACGAGCTGGCCGGTCGCCGGTGTTCTTTGTTCCGCCAGCTTGCCGTGAGCTGTCCGGCATAGCTGAAATTGAAAAGGATCTCAGATCCCTGTGCTGATGCCAGCAGGGCGATGACTTTCGGGAGATCGATGAACAGGCCATTCAGATTCTGTATTGTCAGATCGCAAGGACGCATCGCGCCGGCCATCATGACCGATGTGGCCGATGCGTTGACCGCCATTGGCTGTCCCTCAATGGTTCTGGATCTGGAAGAGAAGGGTGTATATCTGGCACAAACACCTGACACGATTGAAAGAGCTGCGCGTTCAGTCATTGCAGACGTTTCATCCTTCCGTCCTGACTTCATTCTCAGTTACGGCACAGGGGGAATTATAGGTACCGGTTCATCGTCTCATATGTGGGAAGATCTTGGAATACCCTACGTCCTGCTTTTCTTCGATGCGCCGCTGGGACAGGAGTTGTTTTTCCGGCAATGGGGCAGCTCCAGGTTGCTGACAGTAGGTTGCTGGGATCGTCACTATCGAGTGTGGTTTGAGGAACAGGGCGTGAAACAATGGTTCTATCTGCCGCTGGGAACAAATGCACAAGTTGCCGGACCGGTAATTGACCGGCAGGATGATTCCCGTCTGAGTTTCGTGGGAAGCCTCGACGCGCGGTACGTGGCCCTGGACCTGCCGTGTTCCGGTGACCTTTGCGGGATCAGAGATCGCTTTCTGGAGTTGAAGGTGAATCATCCCTGTGTTTCGTTCGATAGCTTGCTTGCAAGGTCTGTTGGCGACGAGTCCAGCAAGGAAACCTTCAGGGGCTTCGCATCAACAGACGGCTATTCACGGTTCGCTGGCGATCTGATGCGCAAAGCCGATGCCGTCTATCGCAGGGATGCAATTAAGAAAGCTGCGAGTGTCCTGCCTGTGCGGGTCTTCGGGAATTCCGGGTGGGAACAGCATCTGCCGTCCTCTGTCGCATTTGCCGGCACCGTCAACTATGGAAGTGACCTTGCGCAGGTCTATTGTTCATCGGCTATAAACCTGAACCTCACAAACAGTCATTTGCAGACGGCCGTGAACCAACGCGTATTCGATTGCCCGGCGGCAGGGGGATTCATTCTGAGCGACTATCGTGAAGACGCGGAGCGATTCTTTGAACCTGGCGTGGAGATAGTGTGCTTCAAAACAATGGACGAGATGTCAGGACTCCTTGAAAGGTACAAACAATCGCCGCTCGAACGGCAACGCATAGCGATGGCGGCCAGGCGGCGCGTGCTTTCTGAACACACCTGGGATTGCCGGATGCGTACATTGACTGGCTACCTTGAATCGGGGGCAGCATGATTTCACCAGCATCCATATGCCCGGCGGCGGGTCCGCGGGTTCTGGCTCTTCTGAGCACGGATGATGCCTGCGCCTGGTATCGCATCGTTTCTCCATTTTCCGTATTGCGTGATGCGGGATGGCCCTTCGAGTGGATGCGATGGGAGCAGTTTCACCCCGATATGTTGTCCCGATTTGATCTGCTGGTCCTGCCGCGTATCAAGCCGGGCGACATGGCAATGATCGACGCGATAAGCCAGTATCCGGCGGTTTACGAGGTCGACGACGACTTTACCTGTACGCAGGAACGAAATGATCTGCTGGAATCATTATGGGGCGTCTGCAGGGCCGTTACTGTTACGACTCCGGCACTGGCCGATGTCATGCGACCATTCAATCCTGAAGTGTTTGTTCTTCCCAACTGCCTTGATCTGACGGTGTGGAATAAGAACAGACGTCCCGTGGATGGTCGTGTTCTGATCGGTATCACAGGCGGGTCAAATCACTATGATGACTGGAAGCTTGTGATGCCGGTACTCAAGGAGATCTGCAGGGTACATCCGGAAGCCAGGATTGGACCGGCAGGCTATCTGCCCGATTTCATGGAGAAGGAGCTGGGACCAGCCCGCATTGTGAAATTTCCTTACGTGCCATATGCCAGGTTGCCGGAAACCGTTTGTCAGTTTGACATCGGAATAGCTCCGTTGGCCGACACACGCTTCAATAAATCAAAGTCTCCGGTGAAAGTTCTGGAATACATGGCAAGCGGAGTGCCGTGGGTAGCTTCGGCGGTCGGACCATACCTGACGATGCCTCATGGGAAGACTGGATTTGCGACCGCCTCGCCTGACGGATTTCGAGATGCGCTTGAACTGTTGATCTGTAATCCAGGGCTCAGGTCGGACCTGGGTGCTGCCGGAGCGGTGTGGGTGAGAAAACACGCCGACATACGGAATCATGCGATACATTGGGTGGAAACGTATCAGAAAGTGCTGGGTGGGCAGAAGGCAACCGCACGGAGGTCGAACCATGAATCCTTTTGAGTTTGATTGTGTGGCGGATTCTTATGATCTTGCGCTGTCCCGGGATCAAGTCGCCATGCGCAATAATGGCCGGTTCACTTACCCCTCTGTGTTTGGATCCTCCGGCGGAAAAAACTTTGCAGATATCTTGACCGACCTCGACACAGTGGCGACGTCGTCCATGCGGTTTCTTGAGGCCGGGTGCGGGGTCGGCGCATTTTATGAGGTTCTGAGAATGAATGGGTTTGAGCAGTCCTATACAGGGCTGGATTTCAGCCGTGAGCATATCAGACGGGCAGCAGAGCACTATCCTGGCGGGAGCTTTGTGGCCGGATCAGCGGATGACCTGCCGTTTGAAGACAACTCGTTCGACGTGGTCTTCGAGAATAATCTGTTCCCGTTCCTGATCGATCCAGTCATGGCAATCCGTGAGATGGTACGGGTTAGCAGGGGATTCGTGCGCTTCGTCTGTCACGCGACGCCGGTCAGGGGCGGGGTGTATTGTGGTCAGCCGATTTATACACCCGTGACGGCAGAAACGGGACCTGATGGAGATATCCGGTACGTGTTGTCGGAGTCAATTGCTCCGGACCTGCGTCCCACGCACATCATGCCGAAACTGATGAAAGAGAGCGGAGCAGGGAGCATGAAACTCGTTCTGGCGAAGGTGCGGAAGTATTACGTCAATATCGATGATCTGCAGGCGGCAATTGCGAGCCTGCCTGTGGCGGTTGTCAGGAGCAGTCTGTCACCGGTTGGCAGGTATCCGGCGGTGGTGACGCAAAGGCTTGTAGCCGGGAATTCCAGGGCCATGCTGGAGAGCCTGCCAGATGGCCGGGTCAGCGATGACGACGTTCTGATCGACATTGCCGGATTGGACGCATCGTTCTGGCTGCAAAAGGCTGATTAACATGAGGAGACTGGCAGCATGAAGCAGGGCACAGGCATATTGGGTTTGATAGTAGCCAGGGGAGGATCAAAGGGTGTGCCGCGCAAGAATCTGCGGCTTGTGGGCGGCAAACCCCTGTTGCATTGGACATTTGAAGCAGCTCAGATGAGTCGCCTGTTGACGCGGACGATCTTGAGCACGGATGATGAAGTGATGGTAGCATATGCTCGGAGCGAACGGATTGAAGTACCGTTCATGAGACCGCCGGAGCTGGCCACAGACGCGGCCACTGCAGTCGATGTTACGTTGCATGCATTGCAATGGCTTGCATCGCATGAGTCTTGTCACCCCGACTATGTGGTGTTGCTGCAGCCGACGTCGCCATTGCGGACGGCTGAAGACATTGACGGTTGTGTGGAAATGGCCATGAAGCGAGGGGTTGCTGCAGTAATCAGTGTTGTTGAAAGTCGCGAACATCCCTGTCTGATGAGAACGATAGGCAAGGATGGCGAACTCATGCCGTTTATACATACATCCCTCTTCGAAAGTCGTAAACAGGACCTGCCTCCGGTCTACTCGCCGAATGGCGCAGTCTACGTTGCGCGAAGTGAGGTGCTCAAGGAGCGCCGGAGCTGGCATCCTGAGGGCGCACTTGCTTGCGTAATGCCGGCTGAGCGCTCACTGGATATCGATACCGAATGGGATCTGGGGCTTGCAGACATGATTCTCCGCTCAAGGATAACCCATGAAAAAGATCTGTCTCAATAACCGGACCATCGGTCGCCGCTGCCCGGCCTTCATAATTGCGGAGGCAGGGGTCAATCATGATGGGAGCCTGGAGCAGGCAATGCGCCTGGTAGAGATCGCTGCTCAGGCGCATGCAGATGCAGTAAAGTTTCAGTCGTTTACGGCTGAACGCCTTGTGACTGCGTCGGCGCCGAAAGCGGCATACCAGAAGACCGCCGGCACTTCTCATGAGAGTCAGTTGGACATGCTCCGGCGACTGGAATTGTCCATTGAGGACCATTGCAAGCTTGCGCAACATTGCCGGCAGAATGGAATTGAGTTTCTGTCCACGCCTTTTGATGAAATATGGACTGACGTTCTTGATGAACTGGGAGTTGCAGCATTTAAGATCGGTTCCGGTGAGTTGACAAATCTTCCTTTTCTTTCTCATGTGGCAGCAAAGGGGAAGCCGATGATCATCTCGACCGGGATGGCCGGTCTTGAAGAGGTGGAGCAAGCCGTTACAACGGTTCGCGCCGCTGGTGCGAGTGAGATCGTTTTACTTCAATGCACTTCAGCCTATCCGGCGTCTGCAGAGACTGTAAATATGAACGCCATGCAGACCTTGCGTCGTCGTTTTGGTGTCTGGACCGGACTGTCGGATCATACCAACGGAATAGAGATAGCAATCGGTGCGGCAGCGCTGGGTGCTTCGGTGATTGAGAAGCATTTCACGTTGGACCGGAGTCTTGCCGGACCAGATCATCGAATGTCGCTGGAGCCTCTGGAATTGGCGGCCATGATTTATGCCATCCGGAATGTAGAGCGGGCAATGGGTGACGGGAAGAAGACACCTTGTGCGAATGAGACTGAGACAGCGCAAGTGGCAAGGCGGAGCCTGGTCGCGGCACGGGATATCGGGATTGGAGATATTATAGATGCGGCAGCAGTGGCAATTCAAAGACCCGGCACCGGACTGCCGGCCTGTAAAATGAGCGCAATTATTGGTCTTCGCGCCAAAGCAAGTATTCCTAAAGGGATGCTCCTGGCGATGGAAATGCTCGAAGTTTCTGGCTGATCTGACCGCATGCCGTACGATTTCACCTGCCGCTCATGTTCGCTTAATAATGCATCCGACAGACAGGTCGCAGAGAAAGATCCGGTGCAGATTCCATTGCCCCGGCTGATACTCGGTAATGGCCTTCTCGATCAGGCATGCTAGAGTCTTGGGTGAGTACCAGGTCGTATGATCCTGGTGAACGGTTTCCAGGTACCTTGGATCTTTGCTCTCTTTCGTCATTATCCAGCCGAATCTTTCTGCATTCTGCTTCACAACCTCGATGGCATTTGGTGCCAGCAGGATGATCTCCTTAGTACGGATGCCGAAGATTGTTTTCAGGAAAAGACCGGGATTCAGTGTGTGTTCTATTACTTCGGGAACAAGGACAATGTCATAGAACTGGTCGATCTGGTTGTAGTCGGAATAGAGCATTCCCGGCACATGCTGCCGGAGAATATCAATGCCGCGCGCGTCAATATCCAGTCCATGCAGGTTCTCAATCTCGCGGCTCAACTGAATGTGCAGGTTGTTTTGAGGATCAAAGCGTGGATAGTCCGTGCATCCCACGTGAAGCACGGTCTTGCCCTTGAGATACTGCACGAGAAAGGGAAGACGAGCCCCCACATTGAAAAGGGCCATCAGATGATTCATCGATCCGTCCGTATAGACCATCTGTTTCATATACGTCTCTGACCATCCTCAGTAGAATAACGAGCTATTCAGGGAGTATGTATTGTGTGATGTGGCCTTTCGCTCCAGTAGCCCGCATCATGGAAGCAGGGCTTATGCCGTGGGCGTCGAGCCGTCTCCTGGACGGCATTAAGCCTGCTTACGGCTATTGGCATGGCGGATCATTCTATGTCATCAGGTCACGCTTTACGCCAGATTGACGTATATCCCGCCTTTTGACGCGGCTGTACATGAAAAGATCACGGATAAAAAGGACGATAAGTGTTGTTACCACGGCTCGTTCTGACTACGGAATCTACCGCCCTGTTTTGCGGGAAATTCTGAAGAGGAGGGAACTGTGCCTGCGGCTTATCGTGGCAGCGGATCACCTTTCGGCGCGAGGCGGAATGACAGTCCGCGAGATTGAGGCCGATGGATTTCCCGTCAGTGACCGCATTCCGATGCAGCCTGCATCCGACACGGCTGCAGGCATAGCTGGCGCCATGGCCAGAGGACTTGCAGGATTCGCAAAAGCTTATCAAACCCATCGGCCGGATATCCTGCTGGTTCTGGGCGACAGGTTTGAAATGCACACGGCAGTTGCCGCAGCCATGCCCTTCGGGATACCTGTAGCCCATCTGCATGGCGGAGAACTGACGGAAGGCGCCATGGATAATCAGTTTCGTCACTCAATCTCCAAGATGAGCCACATTCACTTCGCCGCCACTACCGGCAGCGGACGGCGATTGCTTCAGATGGGTGAGGAGTCCTGGCGGGTCACTGTGACGGGTGCTCCATCCCTTGATAATCTGAGTGAAGTATCGTTGATGAGCCGGTCCCGGCTTGAGAGCGAAGCAGGTATGAGTCTTGATCCACCGCCCTTACTGGTGACGTTTCACCCGGTGACGCTGGAACCGGGCAAGGCAGAATGTCATACTCTGGAACTGCTGGCGGCATTGGACCTCGCCGGCCTGCCGGTGTTGTTTACCTATCCTAACATTGACATGGAGTCGTGTGTCATCATTCGTGCGGTCAGGCATTTTGTGAAGTCGCACCCTGCTTGCCGCCTGGTGAAGAATCTCGGAACCAGCCGGTATTTCTCAATGATGAAATATGCCGCGGCAATGGTGGGTAACTCGTCGAGCGGCATTATCGAGGCGGCAAGTTTTGGCCTACCCGTTGTTAATGTCGGAAACAGGCAACTGGGTCGTGCGCATGGCAGGAATGTAGTCGATGTGCCGTGTGATCGAACTCACATTGCGAAGGCGATCAGTAAGGTGACTAGCCCTGCATTCAGGCAGAAGATAAAGCGACTTCAAAACCCCTACGGTAATGGACATGCATCTGTTGAGATTGTCCGCATCCTGCTCACGATTCCACTTGGGCATAGCCTCATTGCAAAAAGGTTTAACGACCTCGGGGGCGTGCGCCGGCGGTGAAAGAAGGGAAATCATGGAATGGTGCCACAAGGAGTTTTCGGAGCTGGTCGGGATTCTGAATACCAATCCCCGATTTGCCGCCTTCTGTCCGGATTCTGCAGCAGAGGTATCTACTGAACCTGATGTCCTGAGAGAAACCGCAGTGCGCGCCGCTGCAGCGTATCGTGATGGACGTTTTCAGGATATAGCACCCATCATTGAATCGGCCCGCAGCTTGTTTACAGTCATGCCAGTGCCACTATTCAGGTTGCTGTTGGCAGCGCGGCAACTGACGAATCAAGAGGACCGGATAGCCGGGGATTTTCTCGAACTGGGTTGCACTGCAGTAGATCATGGGCAGTATGAAACTGGTGCCGAGGCAATTGGTGCAGCATTTGTTGAGGATTTCGCAGGTGCATTGAACCTGGTCTATAAGCCGGAACAGGTACGGCGCGGCACTGATCGCTATGAAGTCATCGCACGGCATATTGAGGCGATCCGGCCGCTCACGGTGGATCGCAAGTATGGCGACAGAATGAGAATCGGCATGTTGGTGTCCAATCTTGTCGACAATGTGGTTGCCTATACAAAGAGGGTACTTGATTTCTCGAGGTATCTCGACTTCCGGAAATACGACCTGCGTGTCTATTCGACAGAGAATATGTGCAATAGGGCAAGGTCCCTGCCTTGCCGGCATATGGCGGATTCGTCAGAGAAATGGGGAGGGCGCTCTCTCACATTGCTTCGGGAGCGAAACATTCCTGTGTATCTTGCAAAGAGGACTGTGCCGATACTGGATGCAGCGCACGACGTGGCGAGTCAGATTGTTTCCGATGGGATCGATGTGTTGATTTTGCAGGCAGGGCCAACGATGCCGATCGACTGGCTTGCAGCCCGACTTGCGGATGTGCCCGTCAAGATCCATATCCATATTGGCATACCGCTCTATCAGCGCGGCGTTGATGTGACGCTTTTCGATAACAAGGTCAATATGGATCGTGAACGGCTCTCGTGGCCTCCGTATGCCGGCGACACGCGGCTGATGAGGCAGGGGACAGACCTGGAAAGTCTGGACAGGCAGGATGCACTCGAGCGGGGGCAACTCGGGTTGACGAGTGATGATCTGGTTATTGGAGTGCTGAGCAATCACCTGGATTCCAGGTTAAGCAGGGAATACCTCGATGTGATTACTGCAGTCATGAAGGATTATCCGCAAACACGGTTCGTACCGGTAGGCGGGCGGAAACTGCCAGATAAGGCTTCGGAGCATTTTCGTCTGGCCGGAGTCGAGAAGCAGGTCATTCACATTTCAACGCAGAATGAGGTGGGAAAGATACTTAAGGTCCTGGACATCTTTGCTGCCGAGTTTCCCGTCAGCGGTTCACAGTCGGTAGTGGAAGCCATGGCGTGTGGAATTCCTGTGGTGGCCATGAGAAGTTCCAATACACATGTAGGTAGCACGGCAGTCGACATCATGGGACCCGATTATGAGATCGGGCACAATGATCCGGACGCGTACCGGATGCGGCTGGTGGAGTGGATCACTAATGCCGATGCCAGACGCGCGGCGGGAACTGCTATGAGGATGCGGGCGGAGCAGGAGCTGTCCATTGAGAAATATGTCGGCAAGGTATGTCGTCTGGCCGAAAACGTTCTGCAGCAGAAGCAGCAGAAACAGGAGTTGGCTGCCCCATGTGCGGTATAGTTGGAACCTTCAATCTTGATTCCGATATGGCTGCGCCGACTGATGACGTCAGGGCAGCCATGGACGTGATGAAGCTGCGCGGGCCGGATGATCATGGTCTCTTTGCCGGACCGGGCGTGGCGCTGGGTCACAGGCGTCTCGCAATCATCGATCTCCATGCCGGAAAGCAGCCTCTGATTGATAGAGCTTCGGGGGCTGTCATCGTGTTTAACGGCGAGATCTACAATTGTCGCGAACTCCGAGAGACCCTCAGTCGTGCAGGCAGGATATTCCGGACGATGTCCGATACAGAGGTTTTGCTCCAGGCCTATCTCGAGTGGGGTGTGGCGGCGCTGGATAAACTGTCCGGCATGTATGCATTTGCCATCTATGAGCCGCAGAAACAACAACTCTTTCTTGCACGGGACCGGGTGGGAGTCAAACCCTTGTTCTATGCAGTCCGGGGAGGTCGTTTCTTTTTTGCCTCGTCAATGGCCGCTTTGCTCTGTTTTCATGATGTGGAAGCGAAGATGGATCTCGCGGCCGTGTCACACTACCTGACAACAGTGAGAACCACGCTCGGGGCGCGGACGCTCATCGAGAACGTTAATGCGCTTCAACCGGCGGAGTATATCACGGCCCGGCACGGATCAACCAATGTGCAACCGGTACGATATTGGGACTTTCCTGTTATTGCTCCCGGCGATAAGAATGATCCGGGGCTTGATGTGGCAGCTGGACGAACACTGGAGCTGATGACTCAGTCGGTCCGGGAACAGCTGATCAGCGATGTTCCTCTTGGTGGCTTTCTCAGCGGGGGGCTT
This sequence comes from bacterium, assembly GCA_037134535.1. GTDB lineage: Bacteria > Verrucomicrobiota > Kiritimatiellia > SPBP01 > SPBP01 > JBAXKQ01. Next base: position 4,367 of record JBAXMA010000012.1, on the reverse strand, counting down.
GACTCCTCGGTGATTGCGTCACTTGCCAATGGCCTGTCCGGGAATAACTTCAACGCATACAGCGTGGGCTACGATATGGAAGGATATCATGAGTGGCCGTTTGTTCGTGCGGCCACGGCGTTTCATGGAATGAAATGCCAGGAGGTCCATCTCGATGCCTCCGGCTATGCGGCAACCTGGAAGTTTCTTGTTGGTCAGAAAGGGCTTCCCGTATCCACGCCGAACGAGATTCCTATCTACCACCTCGCCAGGGCGCTCCGGAGCGACTACACAGTGGCGCTGAGCGGGGAGGGGGCAGATGAGGTGTTTGGTGGCTATGTCGTGCCGTACTTCTCGTCTTTTGACTATGATCGCGCACTGCATGCTGATCCCGGCGCGAGTGCCACGTTGAGTCATGTTGACAAAGTAATTCAGCGCCTTTACCGGAGACCGTATCTTTCCTGTCACGCCGACCAGTTCTTCGCTCTGAATTCATGGGTCTCCTTCCGGCAGAAGCAGGCGTTGCTGGCAGGTGATTGTCTGCGACAACTGGATGGTGATGACGCCATGTGCAGTCATTACGAGGATCTCTTCACAAAATTCGCCGCCTGTTCCACCTTTGACAAACACATGCATGTTCATGCCAGGGTGAATCTGGAAGGTCTTCTCTTCAGAGTGGATTCCAGTACTATGGCGGCTTCTGTAGAGGGGCGGGTGCCATACACGGACCACAGACTTGTGGATTACATCTTCCGGCTGCCTGATACGTACAAGATCAATTGGGCAAGTCCAGAGGCTGAGGCGATGGGCAGAAATCGCAACATAAAAGAAATCGACCGGGACAATCTGGTGGAATCAAAAATTCTCCTGCGGCGGGCATTTGCTTCATCAGTTCCGCCTGAGATCCTGCGCCGTCCCAAGATGAGTTTTCCGGTGCCTGTTCGTGAATGGTTTGGCAATGAGCTCAATTCGTTTGTTCATGAAGTGCTCGAATCCTCGTCCCTTGTTGGCACGGTATTCAATCCGGGGATCGTCAAACGACTGCTCGAAACATCCTCGCTGCCGGATTCCGGCTCGATGTTGTGGCCGGTTGTGAACCTCTGCTTTTGGCACCGGTGGCTGGCTGATGCCAATGGGCGAAGTAATCATGCCGCATTACATTCTTATGCCGGGTCAGAAGCCGGCGTCGTGTAACTCCACCCTCAAATGTCATGCGCCCGTCGTTGTCATTCCTGGAGGGGAGAACTATGCGAACCCGCTGACAGAAGGGTTCTCACCCCATTTCAATCGGATTGGCGGCGCCAGACTTGCTGCGCCTGTGCCTGATGGTGACGCGGTCGCCTGCAAACACGTTCGGCAGTCCGACAATTGCGAAGTCTTCATCAGCGTTGACCAGAGCGTATTTCATCATGCTCTGACAGCGCGCAAAGTGCAGAAAGTAGCTGTTGTGGAGCATACTGGTGAAGCACATGCGCATTAATGTCTCTTCCGGATGAATCAATGTGAAAGGGTAGTGGATGGCATGCTCGAATGCCGCGATTCGATTGAAACGTTCGTCCAGCAGATGGATCAGTCCGGCTTGCAGGAGCTTCCACGTCAGGAAAGTCTGATCAATCTCAATCTCGCCATTGACCCACTCATCGCGGGCTTCCTCAAATGACTGCATGTAGATTGTTTCGAGCCGTTCGCGGTGGACGGCCGGTTTCATCACCAGTAGTCCGCTGTTCACGCGGGGTAGCGCTGATTCATCCTGACCAGGCATGTATAGCCCGTAATATGATGAAAAATCGGCAGTCGGCAGAATGGCTGGTCTATTGTCGGCCCTTCGCATTGCGGCGCGTTTGTTGTAAGTCAGAAAATTACTCTTGCGGATAGCGATCAGATAGGCGTTCAGGTCGTCGTCAAGGTAGTGATCAAATTTAACGGCCCCGATGTATCCGGCCCGATTGGCAGTTACAACGCAGGGAGCGTGCCGATAGTTGATCATAATGTCGCTATCCAGGTAGACCACGTCTTCATAGTCGCCGGCCCTTGGATGGGAAAGAATGAAGCATTTCTGCCAATGAGGCGGGCGGCGGTGGGCATCTTCCTGATGTGTTATCAGTTGATCCACGACTACTATGTCGTATCCATGACGGCAGGCATATGCCTCCCAGTTCGGGCGGCAGTAGGTTTCCCACATTCGTTGATATGGTTCGCCGATGGCTAAAGTAAATAGTGCTTTGGTGTTTTTCTTCATGTCTTCTCCCGATGGTCAGGATGCCCTGGCTCAGGCTGAGCCCGGTTCAAAAACAAAGTCAGCAGCTGTTCATTGGCACGGGGTGGCAGAACATACTCTACGGCGAATGCGATGGCATTCCGGCGCATGACTGCAAAATTCGATTCGGCGGCAGTGACTAGGTCGTCCAGAGTGCGTCCCGGTTCCGGAAATAGCGAAAAGGAGCGCCAGTCGACAGTTTCGCTGTAGGGCAGATCCGGCATATTGAGAATGATAGGAATAACTCCCAGAGATAGTGCATGATACAGAAGCAGGGGCGCCCGTGTCTCAGTGTGGCAATGCAGATAGTAGCGGGCCGTTGCCAGACGCTTCAGTTCGCGCTCGACAGTGTCCGGCTGCGCCCCGCGCTCCAGTTCCATGGTTTCGCATCGAAAAGCACCAACCTGTCGCAGACCGGACTGCACCAGCGCTTCCAGATGGCGATGAAAGATGAGATCGCATGTCTTTGCAGCCGACTGGCCAGTTTGGATTCTGTCGGTGTCCAGTGCGATTGCGGAAGATACCCCGTCATACAGCCATGGCACGGAAATGACGTTTGATATCAGATTTCTCGCCCGGTCATATACCGGGAAGGGAGTACAGGAAAATGCATCGTTCAGGTAGAGAATTCCCGGTCGCGCTACGGTTGAAAAGAGCATGAAGCGTCTTTCGTACTTCTTGAACAAAGCATTGTGCTGAAATGTCAGCTTGCGATAGTCAGGTTTCGGGTCAGCGGTATCGAGCGCCCAGAAAATGATGTCCGCCCTTTCCGGATCAGATACCAGTTCGATCTTCCAGTGTGTCAGCGGATAGAAGGGGTGGCTGCCAGGCGATTTGATGTAATCCGGAAGAGTGTTGACAAGGCACAGCCGCAGCACGGCATTGCTGCCGGATTCACCTGCCCGGATTGCTGCCGGCGGCTTCTTGCGGCTCAAAGGAATGTCATCGTGTTTGAACCGTGATTCTTCTTCGGCATACAGCGGACAACGCATGTTCCACGGCCGGCAGGCGCCATTGAAGTAATGGATGATGTGCGCAGGATAGTGCCGGGGCAGTCCGGCCGATTCGGCCTGCCATTCACCATTGTCACGGCGCGAAAGCCGCGCGTACCGGGAACAGCAGTTCCATCCTTCATCGATTTGAGGATGGTGATAATCGTAGCCTATCGTTCTGAAGTAATCAAACAGCAGTGACTGATCTTCCCCGTTGACAAGGAAGTTCCGCCCGTGCCCATCGAAACACGCAACCATGGCATCGTAGTCATAGAAAGCCGGCTCCGATACCAGTTGCATGCCGGAATTCAGGTGGGCAAATGGTGCTGAAAAACCGATCTGAGAGGCCTGATCATCAACGCCTATCCATGGTTTGTAGTGGCGCTTCTGCCATAGTGTATCAAGAGGAGAAATCACTGCCATGTCGGCGTCAAGGAAGAGAAACGGCCGATCTATTCCCGCCAGAGCGGGGAGCTTGACTGACAGATTGTAGTGATCGAATCCACTGAGCGGTCGCCGACTTGTTCTCCGGACCTCAACATTAGAATAACGCTTTGCATAATCCCGCACCGGTGTCGGCAAGCCTTGTGTGGTCAGAATCAGAAAGCTACTTCCGGAGGGGGCCAATGACTGTACCCTGCGCAGCCAGACCATGCAGAGCAGGTTGTATTTCTCATCGTCCGGATAATCCATAAGCGTAACTATCAGCGGAGCAGACTGGTCGTCTGCGTTAATTGTCCGGCGCAGCCTCACGCCATGCTGATAACGGCTCTCAAGAACGAATGCCGGCCATCGTCCGCCCCGCCGTAGCAAAAGCGTTGCCGGTGGACTGGACTCCAGGTCAACAGGGCACCACTGTGCCGTCAGTTCAGATGGAGTGTCTGCCGGCAAGTGGCCTGGCATGACAACCGCACTGGAATAAGAAAGCCTGGTTGACCACTCGCGCATATCTGCGGGCCAGACATCCGTTGACAGTGTGTCTGCCGGGCCGGCAGTGCGCGACGTGTCGTCTGCATGAGAAAGCGGGTAGACAGCAGTCCACCACGGCGGCCGGAAACTTGTAGTGTCGGGCCTTAACTTGTTGCTGCTCAAGATCTGTTCAACGACTGTTGCCAATTCAAGCATAGGTTCCAGGTGGT
>JBAXMA010000011.1:0-21419 GCA_037134535.1 bacterium | reverse complement strand
TCGCCACTGGCGCCAAAAAGAGGCTGCTGCCAAAAGTATCGGTCTGCAAGGAGTTCTTCCCGCCGCTTGGGATTGAGGCGGCTGACATAGTGCGCCACTTCCACCAGCTTGGGAGCAGGCAGCGCTTCAAGGTCTTTGACGATGGATTCCAATACGCTCACGGGGTGTAGTCTACGTCTTCGCGGAGGTCTTTGCAACTTCTGCCGGATGGGGTTCCGCTGAAAGGGTGCAGGACAAAAATCTTCTATCAGGCGGCGAGAGGCAAAATGTCGTTTTCTGCGGCGTGTAAGTTGAGGCGGTATTTCCAGAACGAGTCCAAACGTCCACTGGCATGGATGCAGCGGAAGGCGAGAACTTTATCCGCACCCTGCTCGCCCCAGAACATGCCGGATTGCTTGCCGATGACTGTGCGGCATCCCGCTTCGATGACCCCGGAACCGATGAAGTAGTTTTTTGCTCGGAAGGTGCCGTATTGCATCCGGGAGACGTTGTTCACGAAGTAGCCCAAAGCCGTTTCCACCTCTTGAACTTTTCCCCGCTCAAGGGCTTCCTTGCGGGCTTGCTTGATGATGCGCTCGACCCCGTCGTGGCGCAGCAGTTTTTTCCAATGATGTCTGCGCCGCTTCTTCCAGGCATCGTCGTCTTTGCCCCAGAGGGTTCCCATCAAAGTCTCCATGTGCTCCAGAGCATGGAAAAAGTCCACGATCTGAATCGCATCCGGGAAGTAATCGCGCCCGAGCTTTTCCAGGCCGGAGGCCCCGTCAATGAGCAGAACGCGCAGACTGCCTATGACATTTACGGCGGCAGCAAAAGCATCGTCGGCCGGCAGGTCATCTTTCACGACCAACTGGGCGACCAGCGTGTGGGTGCCGGCCTGCTTGAAGCGATGAGTAAAACGTACAGTCTCGGAAGAACCCGGCTCGATCTGGCCGAGAGTCCGGTCGGTCAGAATCTCTGCGCCAATTTTCAATCTTAGCTCCGACGGTGTCACCGCCTCAGTGCCCGTGTTCTCCACACGCACATTAATGCCAACCTCACGATCAATTCCAACCGCATCGCGGGAGAAATCGAGAGCAGCCACCCCGACATTGCGGAAATGCGCCGGCGCCTGCAATCTGCGCAGGACGAAATCAGGCTTGGGATTCATCCGCGCAAACATGTCTCCGAGGAATTTCCAGCGTTCAGGCTGGTCAACCTCCCATCCGATACGCTGCCCATCGGTGATGAGAACAATCTTTCTGGCAGGACAGGAGCCCTGCGCGAGAGCAGCGGTCGCAGCAGACAAGGCCGCAGGAATGCGCGACAGACCCGGAACCGGTTTGAGTGCCTCAATGGCGGCCAGAACCTTGACTCGGTCCGACACGGGGGCCCCGATCACCGTCACCGGAAAGGGACCCGCGAGTATGACGCTGAAATCAGCCTCAAGTCCGGCAGTTTCAACAAGACGGCTTGCCTCAGCCAGAGCCCGCTCGAAGTTGGTCTTGCCGTCAACGGCTACAGTCATCGATGTCGAGCCGTCAATCACCACCGCTATGCTCTGGGCCGCGGACATCCCATACCGGCCGAGATTGAACTTCTTCTCAAGACCGATCGCAAGCGCAGCAATGAGCATCAGAACCACCCCGGCAATACGACAGCCCAACGCCACACCGGGATACTGCGACATTGCAAACGATACACCTGAAATCACGATTGCCAGCAGGATCAACGGAAGGACAATTGCATAGGGAATGTGCGATTCCGGCGGCACAAATGGGCGGGCAATGGCAATGGCGACGAGGGCAAGAAGCAGACAGCGGGCACCAAGCAGGAGAACCTCCTCGAGCATGATCCGCCTCTTGCGATTAATTATTGAATCCAGCAGGAACTGGATGGCTCCCCACTGGACAGTCCTTGCTGTCTGGCGGTTAAGCAGGTGGATTATCACCGGAACCGCCACCGCCAGCAGGCCTAACAGCAACCACATATTTTGAAATAGCATGGCACTCACCGGCTCCCTCTGCGCCGCGACAGGCAATCCGCAAGCGCCTCGTGAAAAGGAGTCTTTGTGCAGACTGGAACGTAGTCCGCCTTGATCTGACTGCAACCGGTTTTGATTGTCTCGACGAAGCTTTTGATCCTCGCAAGATACTCACTGCGGATCGAATAAGGATCTATCTGCAGATTGACATCGGCCTTCTCAAGGCTATGGAACCGCGTTGAACCTTTGAACGGAAATGTAAGCTCTTCCTCCGCCATGACGTGAAAAACAAGCACCTCGTGCCGGCGATACCGGAAATGATGCAACGCCCTGGTGATCTCCTCGGACTTGTCGAACAGGTCGCTGATGATGATGACAATGCCGCGCCTGTGAATGCGATCGGCGATATTGTGGAAAATCCCGCCTAATCCAGTTTCACCGCCCGGCTTGGTCTGATCGAGTTCGTTCAGCACCTGACGCAACTGACTGGCCCTGCTTCTGGCGGGGATGTACCTGCGCAAGCCGGTATCAAATGTGACCAGACCGACTGCATCCTGCTGTTTGACGAGAATATATGCGAGCGCGGCGGCGAGAAACTGAGCGTATTCGAACTTGGAGACCTTCCGGCCGTCGATCTCTGCAGCCGCATCACCTGTGTATGCCATGGATCCTGAGGCGTCCACGAGGATTGTCGCCCTGAGATTGGTCTCCTCGACGTACTGCTTTATGTAGAAACGGTCAGACTTGCCGTAGACCCGCCAGTCAAGATCATGCAGATCGTCACCCGGCGCATACTGCCTGTGTTCGGCAAATTCCACCGAGAAACCCTTGTGCGGACTTCTGTGGCGGCCGCTGATGAAACCTTCCACAAGTCCCCTTGCAAAAAACTCAAGCCGGGAAACCTGTGCGGTTGTCGAGCCGGGCAGCAGCCCCATATAGCCGGGTGATTGTGCGGTTTCACTCATGGTGTTGTCTTAAACAGCCCTGTATCAGCACACCGTTCGCCATGGGCGGAGTCACGGGCAAGGACCTGCGAGACCGGGGAACAAGCGCAATCCGGATCAGACATTGATTTCTTCAACGGGCTTAAGCCGTTCTATCACCATCCTGACAATCTCGTCACTGGTAACACCGGCTGCCTCAGCATTGAACGTGGTAAGAACACGATGCCGCATTACCGGTAGCGCGACTTTCCTGACATCCTCGGTAGTGGCATGGTAGCGGCCATGCAGAATTGCCCTGGCCTTGGCTGCGGTGATCAGGCAGATACCCGCGCGAGGACCAGCACCCCACGCAACCATTTCTTTAACAAAGTCGGGCGCGTCCGGCGCTTTGGGCCGCGTTGCCCTTGCAATGTCACGGGCATAGTCGATGACATGCTCGGCAACCGGCACCCGCCGCACAACCTGCTGAAGGTTTAACACATCCTGCGCCGTCAGGGTGACCTCAAGCTCAGCCTTGTAAGCGCCCGTAACCTGCTTGATGATCTCTCTTTCTTCATCGGCCTTGGGATAGTCTACAATAATATTGAACATGAAACGATCAAGCTGTGCCTCTGGTAGCGGATAAGTGCCTTCCTGTTCGATCGGATTCTGCGTGGCAAGGACAAAAAACGGCTCCGGCAGATGGTAAGAAGTGTCACCGATCGTAACGCGATGCTCCTGCATGGCCTCCAGGAGTGCCGCCTGGGTCTTAGGCGGAGTGCGGTTGATCTCATCAGCAAGCAGCATATTGGCAAAAATCGGGCCCTGAATGAATCGGAACACGCGTTTGCCTGTGGTCTGATCCTCCTGGAGCACATCACTGCCGGTAATATCCGAAGGCATAAGATCGGGTGTAAACTGCACCCGCTTGTAGCTGAGATCCAGAAGATGGCCGAGGGTACTTACCAGCAGAGTCTTTGCCACGCCCGGAACACCGACCAACAGGGCATGACCGCGGCAGAAAATTGCAATGAGTACCTGCTCAACGACATCCTCCTGCCCCACAATTGCCCGGGCAACCTGCTCGCGCATGCGGCGATATGCGTCAGTCAGCGCAGCCGCTGCCTGGAGATCGTCCGTGCTCAAGTGAGTTTCGCGAGAGGCCCGCGATATGATCTTCACATCAGCACCGGCTTGCGGCAGACCTGCGGCAGATGGATTCGATGGAATTGCATTCAAATCGACTGCCGGTGCCGCACCACCATAGAACAGAAAAGTGGACTCTCCAAGGGCAACCTGATCTCCCTCAGACAACCTTATTGCCTGAATCTGACGGCCATTGACAAATGTGCCATTGGTGCTCTGCAGATCGTAGACCCACCACAATCCCGCCTCCATGCGAAGGAGCAGATGCTCACTGGACACCCGGCCATCCATGATCGACACCTTGCAGGCAGGGCCTCGCCCCATATTTAGCCCCGTTTCCGGAACCTCATATTGCCTGCCGACAAGCGGCCCGCCGCGAAACACTATCGTTGCCATAGCATCACCCCTCCTTCATCAGGACCGGTGCGCAGAGCTCAGTAAAGAAAAGGCAGAGTAGACAGGACATGCACTGCCGGCAAGCAAAGAATAACTCGTCCAGTGCCACGCCCACGATATGCGATACGGGAGAGCGCGGTGCCACCCGCGCCGGGAGTTACTCCACAGCTTCTGACCCCTTGAAAAAACGAATCTTCTATATGTACACACAGGGAGAGAGGAGCTACGCTCTCCCCTGTGTGATCGGGTGCTGCAATTTGCCTCAGGCGGGGTCCCGCAGCGGGAGGCCACCCGGGTAGTTACAACCAGGTAACGGAGAAAGAAATGGCGACTAAGACATCACAGGTATTGTTTGCATCGGCGATTCCAGGACGGATGGACATTGACTGCACATTGCCAGCCCGTTTTGTGCGGCTCCTGAAACAACTTGGAGTGGCGGACCAGATAAAGGGCAAAACTATTGCAATCAAGATGCACGTGGGCGGCAACTTCGGGTACTCCACTATTCACCCGCTGTTTGTCAAACTGCTGGTAGATCATCTCAAGGCCGGCAAACCCAAACGGGTATTCATAACCGACGGCGACATCGGAAGCGCTGCAGCCCGCGGATATGCAGTCGAAACAGTCGGGGCCGAACTGGTTCCCTTGTGCGGATCGGACTGGAAGTCAGTGCAAAAGCTGTCGACAGGCTGGCCTCGCCTGAAAAGCATTCTTGCGGGCAAGGAACTCTTGAAGGCTGATGTGCTCGTCAATTTCTCCCACGTCAAGGGTCACGGTGATTGCGGCTTCGGCGGCGCTTGCAAGAATCTCGCCATGGGTTGCGTTCCGCCGGAAACCAGGCGCGATCTTCATCAGCTCGAGGGCGACCTTGTGTGGAAGGCATCCAAATGCACCCACTGCAAGAAGTGTATGGAAGTCTGCCCCACCAGGGCCAACAGCTTCAATGACAAGGGTGAATATCAGATTTTCTGGCACGACTGCAAGATGTGCCAGCATTGCGTGCTTGCCTGCCCGGTGAAGGCAATTGACATACCGGGACGGAACTTCGCAATTTTCCAGGAGGGGCTTGCACGGGTGGCAAAGCTGATACTTGACCAGTTTGCTGCCGGCAACATCTTCCATATCAATGTGCTGACTCACATTACGCCGTTCTGCGACTGCTGGGGAATGACAACACCGGCTATTGTGCCGGATATCGGTATCATTGCCGGACGCGACATCGTGGCCGTCGAAGAAGCCTCTCTCGACTCCATAGATTTCAAGAAAGTCATCCCCGGATCCATCCCGCTGCCGTTGAAACTGCGCAAGGGCAGGCACCTGTTCGAGAAACTGCACGCCCGCGATCCATATCTGCAGATCCGCTCACTCGAAAAACTCGGTGCCGGAAACGGGAAGTACAAGCTGGATGAAACCAGGTGATAGATCGCCACGCCAAAGTGGACCGGAGTTTGAATATCGGGTTTTCAATGGAACGTTTCTAACGAAAGGAACCTAGATGAATCCAGCCCATGCAGCACAGCAGTTTGATGTTCCTGGCAGACTTGTGGCCATAACAGCCTATGGTTCAGGCAATGTCAATGACACCTACCTTGCGATCTTCCGCACTACATTCAGTGAAGAACGCGTTGTCGTCCAGCGGATTAACACCAGCGTATTCAGCCGTCCCGAATGGATCATGGAGAATATGCGGGTCGTCACCGAGCACGTGCACCGTAAACTTGAGCGCGAGCAGGATCTGGCCGATCGCATCTGGCAGATGCCACGGGTGATCCCGTCGAAAGACGGCAAAGACTTCCATGTCGACAGCGAGGGCAACTACTGGCGGGTCATAACCCTCATGGCTTCGGCCAAAGCTTATGACAAAACCACCAATGCCGATCACGCATTCGAGGTCGGAACTGTCCTGGGGCAGTTCCACCGCCTCATCTCGGACATTGATCCGTCGCGGCTGCATGACACGCTTCCTGGCTTTCACAAAACTCCATTGTACCTGCAGAAGTACGACGAGACCGTACGGACACAATCGGCAAGAGCTCTGCTTGACAAATCCATCGAAGCCAGGCGACTGGTGCGCTTTATCGAGGAACGCAGAGATCTGGCAAAAGTGCTTGAAAGCGCCTTGGAAAACGGAGAACTGGCAGTCCGCCTGATACACGGCGATCCCAAGGTCACCAACATTATGATCGATGACGTGACCGGCAAAGGCACAAGCATAGTGGATCTGGACACCGTGAAGCCCGGACTTGTCCACTACGACTTCGGTGATGCAGTCCGGTCCGTATGTAATCCAGCCGGGGAAGAGACAACAAACCTTAATGATGTGGTGTTCGACCTTGATCTGTGCGAGGCCATTTTCAAAGGTTATATGATCAACGGACTCCAATTTCTCACGCAATCCGAGAGGAAATACCTTTTCGCGTCGGTACGCCTGCTGCCATTCGAGCTGGGCTTGCGCTTCTTCCAGGACTATCTGGCCGGAAATGTCTACTTCCGGGTCCGGAGCGAGGAGCAGAACCTGAATCGGGCGCGGGTCCAATTCAAGCTCTGCGAGAGCATCGAAACACGCGCAAGGGCGATACGCTCCGTTCTGGAAGGACCTTTGACAACACAGCTTTCGTGATTGACTAGCAAGCCAGATTGAAGCAGTATCAGTGACCGATCGAAATCCGCGGTTCCAGCGACGCCAGGTAATGACGCTGGATAATAAGGAGAGATCATGTTCGGCCGTTTTATGGGTTTGTTTTCAAATGATATTGGAATTGATCTGGGTACAGCCAATACGCTGGTCTACGTCAAGGACCGTGGAATCGTTCTCCGTGAGCCGTCCGTTGTGGCAATACAGGCCGGAACTGATCGGGTTCTGGCTGTTGGAGAAGAGGCCAAACGCATGCTGGGCCGGACCCCTGGAAGCATTGTGGCCATCAGGCCTATGAGGGCGGGTGTTATTGCAGATTTCGAGATCACGGAAGCAATGCTGCGGTACTTCATCAGGAAAGTTCACAATCATCGCAAGATTGTCAAACCCCGCATTATCATTGCCGTTCCGAGTGGGATTACTGAAGTTGAGAAAAGGGCAGTCAAGGATTCGGCGACAAATGCAGGTGCCAGGGAGGTGTACCTGATTGAAGAACCGATGGCCGCCGCAATAGGTGTTAATTTGCCCGTGCAGGAACCTGCCGGGAACATGATCGTAGATATTGGAGGAGGGACAACGGAAGTAGCATTGATTTCACTGGCTGGTATCGTCTTCAGCCGTAGCGTGAGAGTCGGCGGTGACGAGATGGATGAATGCATTGTTCAGTACATGAAGCGGGTTTACAACTTGATGATCGGCGAAAGAACTGCGGAAGAGGTAAAGATCAACTACGGTTCAGCTTATCCCGTAGCCGAGGATAAGACCTTTGAGATAAAGGGCCGCGACCTGGTGGCCGGATTGCCCAAAACATTAACGGTTTCTTCCGGTGAGATACGAGAGGCACTTCAGGAGTCGATTTCCTCTATTGTCGACGCCATCAAGATCACTCTTGAGCGCTGTCCTCCTGAGTTATCTTCCGACCTCGTGGACCGTGGAATGGTCCTCGCCGGCGGCGGGGCATTGCTGCGCGGGATCGACAAGCTCATCGCAGAACAGACGGGCTTGCCGGTTCATGTTGCCGATGATCCGCTCAGTGCCGTGGCTGAAGGAACCGGAATTGTGCTGAACGAGTTGAATTTCCTGCGTAGGGTGGCCAGTAAAGATCGCACCTACTAGGCCGCTTCATCTTATCGAACGCCCGCCAGAGTATTGTCACAAGCCAGTGACCTTGCCACCCCGTTGTATCATTGTGAGGTGCCGGTGAGAGCTAGCAGATATCTGACATGGATCACCCTTGTCATAATTGTGATTCTCGTGAATCTTCCGTCCCAGGCATGGGATCATGTACGTGACTGGTGCCGGGAAATCATCGCGCCGTTCCACGCCGTTGCATCAGGATTCGGCTATCGTGTAGCCGAGGGATGCTCAGCACTCGTCGATCCATCCGGGAAAAACACGACCAGAAAGAAACTGGAGCAGGAACTCGCTAACCTGCGCGAGCGGGTCAGACGCCTGGAGTCTCTCGAAGGCGAAAATGCCGCCCTTCGCGTGCAGCTTGGCTATAAAACCAATTCCGCTTCCCGTCTGGAATCATGTGAGGTCATCGCGCGGGGTGAGACTAGCGGCTGGTGGGAATGCATTATCGCCAACAAGGGATCCAGAGACGGCATCAGACCGGGCTCTGCGGTCGTATCTCACGAGGGACTCGTTGGAAGAACCAAGTCCGTCTCCGACCACACGTGTGAAATCCTGCTGATCACCGACCGTAACAGCAGTGTGCCGGCGAAGTTTGTGCGCACCGGTGACTGCGGAATAGTGAACGGAGGAGGCGTGACAATCGGCGGGAACGAGGTGATCAACATGGGAACTCCTCTGAATCCATGCAGCATGGACAATATCCCTGCGAGTACCGCCATTCAACCCGGCGACAAGGTTGTCACATCAGGTTTGGGCTCGGTTTTTCCCGAAGGACTGCATATCGGCAATGTGGTCTCGGCCGGAATGAACAAATCGGGTTTATATCAGGCTGCCCGTCTTAAGCCGGCGGCTGATCTCGCCAGGTTAAGATACGTCTTTGTGGTAATTGATCAATCGGCAGTCCAGACGGCCAACCCTCGTACCGACGCGACCAAACGGGGAGTGAATGGAAAAAGCCCGTGATTATTCCGGTCATGATATTTTCGCTCATTGCTGGAACCGTTATCCAGAGCCATGTGTCTGGCCCGGCCGCATTGGGCGGCGCGCGAATACCTCTGCTTCTTGCCGTTGTGCTCTACTACGCCCTGACGAACAACCGCGGGATAATGCTCCTCTCAGCAGTTCTTGCGGGACTTCTGCAGGATGCATTGAGCCCCATACCTCCCGGCTATTCCGCGTTCTGTTTTGCAGCCGTGGGAATGGTGGCAAATCGCTACAAGGACGACCTCGTCGGCGATTCACTTCTCACAACAGCAATCATCGGCGCTGCGGCCGGCTTCATTGTGTCGATCGGCCTGAGCCTTCTGTTGTGGTTCAACGACCTGGTCAAGGATCCTGTATGGTTGTGGGCTCTGAGAGCCACCGGAACCGCACTGCTGGGCACACTGTTTACACCAGTCGTGTTCGTTACTGTTCGCAGCCTCGACCACCTGGTTGGCAATACTCCGTCAAAGAGACATCCGCTGGAACATGAAGAAATCTGACATATACGAATTTTCCATACTTCGCATCTGCGTCCTGCTGGTGTTTGTCGCCCTGGGCATGCTCTACCTTGTAGGCAGTCTGGCACAACTCCAGATACTGCGCCGGGCCGAATTCACAGACAAGGAGGGTGATCAAAGCCTGCGGCGGGTGTGGGTGCCGGGGCGCAGGGGCACGATCTGCGACAGGAACGGCGCAACATTGGCCGGCAACAGGGCCAGCTACTGTATCGCAATAGTCCTCGACAGGATAAAGCAAACCGGACAACCCAAGAAAAAGTCCCTCCCTGACCGGATTCACAGCATCGTTGAAGATTTATCGATTACGCTCAATACGAACATAACGGTCTCTGACATCGATATTGCCAATCATCTCAGCAGGCGATCGCCTTTACCGATGGTGGTGTTAAAGGATGCGGACGAGACTCGACATGCCCTATTTGCGGAGAATAAAGCACGATTCCCCGAGATCGAGGTCATCGAAGACCCCGTCAGGTACTACCCCGAGGGACAGCTCGCAGCGCATCTGCTCGGTTATGTGGGCAGGGGCAATCCGGAAAAAGAAAAGTCTCTGGAGCCTCTGTTTGACGGACCAAGGGAGAAGCCCGATTTCTACATGAATGAAATAGAAGGCCGCCAGGGCATTGAAAGAGTCTGGAACAAATCACTGAAGGGCGAACCCGGTGGCAATGTTATCCGTGTTGACGTTACTGGTTTCAGGCGCAACCTGAAGAATGACGCAGTCCTTCTTGAAAAGTACCGTAACGAATCTCTACCCGGAACTGATCTGAAACTTTCACTGGATGTGCGAATTCAGCGGCTCGCTGCGCAGGCCGCATCCGGAACAAACAACGCGGCAGTTGTGGTGCTTGATCCCAGAAATGGCGATGTCCTGGCCATGGCCAGCTTTCCAGCATTCGACCCGAACAAGCTCTCTGCAGGCATCTCTCTGTCTGAATGGAAAGCCATTTCCACAGATGCCAGTAAGCCGATGCTCAACAGGGCAACGGGTGGCACCTATGCACCAGGCAGCCTCTTTAAGATTATTGTCGCTGCGGCAGCTCTTGAAAAAGGTATACCACCATCCACTTCAGTTGACTGCCCGGGGTACTTCTCTCTGGGCGGCGGATGGACATTGAAGTGCTGGAAAACAGTCGGACATGGACCTGGCCTCGACATGGAGACGGGAATAGAACAGTCTTGCAACGTCTATTTCTGCACTCTGGGGCAGAGATGCGGTTACTATGCTATACGCGAGATGGCTATGAACCTGGGGCTGGGAAGAAAGAGCGGACTGGATCTGGATGCAGAGGTGGAGGGCCGATTGCCGCCAGTACGTGCAATCAGAAGACTGGGCGACATTGCCAACGCATCCATTGGACAGGGATCCGTGGAGGCAACCCCACTGCAAATGGCCGTGCTGGCCGGAGCAATCGGCATGGGCGGCCGCTTGTGCCGGCCGCGGCTTGTGATCGGCCAGCGACCGCCGGGCGAGGACGAATTCATCGATATTGCTCCCACACCTCTCACTAATCTCGGATGGTCTTCGATAACCACCGGAACTACCAGGAGAGGCATGCGTCGCGTCGTCAATTCGGAAGTCGGTACCGGCAGAATCGCTAAGTTTAACAGTGAAATCATCATGGGCGGCAAAACCGGAACCGCCGAGTTCAGCCTCGGAAAAGACAAAAAGAAGAAATGGGGCTGGATGATGATCTTCGCCCCGTACGATGAGCCTCGATATGCAGCAGCAATTATCGTAGAAGATGCAGTGGGCGGCGGTAAGACTGCAGGACCGCGCATGAAAGCGCTGATGGCCGGCATATTCGAAAACAAGGTGGAAACTCCGTGATCAAGTTCGGGATGGATTTCTCGCTTCTTAAGCGCATGAACTGGCTGGCAGTCCTGCCAATAGCGGCACTGACCGCTTTGGGGCTGCTGTTCATCTACAGCGCATCAAAGATCGTTGACGATCAGCCGGTGGAACGGTGCTATCGCCAGGCCATGTGGTTCGGAATCTCCGCAATCCTGTTTGCGTGCATTGTTGCGACAGACTACCGCAAGCTCTCCCGTGATGCCTGGTGGGTTTATGGAATCACTATCTTTTTGCTGATTCTCGTCCTTCTGGTCGGAAAGACGATGGGCGGAGCAAAACGATGGCTTTTCTTCCTTGGCATGGGATTTCAACCTTCAGAATTCGCAAAAATCGCTACCGTAGTGCTGGTCGCAAGGTACTTGAGCCGCCCCGACGTTGATCTGGACCGGTGGCGATCTGCCGGGGTCACATTCCTGATCGCCGGGATTCCGATCGGCCTGATTATAATGGAGCCGGCAGTAGGAACAGCATTCGTGTTTGTACCTGCCACATTGGCAATGATGTTTATAGCGCGGGTGGCAAAGAAAGTCCTCCTGACTCTCGCCATCGTGGCGCTAACTTACACCGTCGTGGCAGCGTCAGTGATCTTTGTCCCGCCAAAACTGAACTGCAGCGAGGAAACCCAGACGCTCCTGTTGAAGTGTGTTGTCTTGAAACCATATCACGCAAAACGCATAAGGGCCATCGTCAATCCAGGGCAGGATCGCAAGGGTGCGGACTGGAACAAGGATCAATCGGAAATCGCTATCGGTTCAGGCGGCTTGTACGGGAAAGGATTCCGGAACGGGAGGGCAAATATCCTGTGTTACCTCCCCAAGACAGTTGCTCCGACCGATTTTATTTTCTCAGTACTCGCAGAAGAGGAGGGCTTTCTGGGTGGGCTCTCTGTTATTCTGCTCTTCACTCTGGTCATTGTCACCGGACTATGGACCGCGGCAACTGCCGCCGATACTTTGGGACGACTGCTCTGCATCGGGATATCGACACTGGTATTTGTTCATGTTGTTATTAACGTGGCTATGACAATGGGGCGGCTTCCTGTAATAGGCCTGCCTCTGCCGCTAATGAGTTCAGGCGGCTCGTTTCTTATCAGTATGATGGCAGGACTCGCCATCATTCAAAGCGTGCACGTGCGACGGCGTGTCGTGCGTTAGCAAAAGGGGATGAAAACATGTTCTTCGGTCTTTTCGGGCGTAAGAAAGAGATGAAGCGGGAAATAATCGTAAACGCTGAAACGTTGGAAACCCGCGTGGCAATAATTGAGAACGGAAAACTTGAGGAGTTCATGATTGAACGTCCGACCGAGGCCCGGGTCGTCGGCAGTATCTATCATGGCCGGGTCCAGAGTCTCGGAGAGGGGTTGCGCGCGGCATTCATCGATATCGGCCAGCCGAAGAACGCTTTCATTCATTACTGGGATATGATCCCGGAGGATGCTGGCCGTCTCGAAGCCGAAGACGGAGGCGGGCGGGCGTCCTCCCGCAGAAAAGATGTCTCACATCAGGAAATAGCTCGCATGTTCCCCGTTGGTTCGAAGATTGTCGTTCAGGTGACAAAAGGCCCCATAGGCACCAAGGGACCACGCGTTACAGCCAATCTGAGCATACCCGGCAGGTATCTTGTGCTTCTGCCCGGAAGTCAGCTCCGCGGAATCTCCC
Source organism: bacterium (assembly GCA_037134535.1). GTDB lineage: Bacteria > Verrucomicrobiota > Kiritimatiellia > SPBP01 > SPBP01 > JBAXKQ01. Next base: position 8,207 of record JBAXMA010000011.1, on the reverse strand, counting down.
GCAAGATAGAGGACCCGAACGAACGTGTGCGACTGAAGAAAGTGCTTGCCCGGCTTCCTCTTCCCGAAAGCACGGGCCTCATTGTCAGAACTGTCGCCGGAGATGTGAGTCAGCGGTGCGTCGTGCGGGACATGCGGTCGCTCCTTGTTGCATGGCAGGAACTTCAGCGCAGGATCAAGGAAGGTCCCATACCGGGCTGCGTCTACGAAGAGCCGGATCTCGTGGACAGAGTCGTGCGCGACTGGCTCACCGAGGATGTAGATCGCATTGTAGTGGATTCAAAGGAAAAGTACGAATCGGTCAGAAAGGTCGCGGCGGTTTTCGGCCGGCGCATAAAGTCGCGCATTCAGCAGTATGACGGCGAGGCGCCCATTTATGATCATTTTGATGTTGAGCGTCAGCTTGAAGAATCCATGAGCAGGAGAGTCGGCCTGAAGTCCGGCGGATACATCATTATCGAGGAAACCGAAGCGCTGACAGCCATCGACGTAAATACCGGCAGGCATAAGGCGAAATCACAGGAAGAAACCATCCTCGAAGTTAATCTTGAGGCTGTCGATGAAGTTGCCCGTCAACTTCGACTTCGCAACATGGGCGGTCTCATCATGATCGATCTCATCGATATGACGTCACGAAAGAATCAGAATACCGTGTACCGCACCTTCAAGGACATTCTGGCCCGCGACAAGGCGCGCACAAACATACTGCCCATCTCAAAACTGGGAATCCTCGAAATGTCACGACAACGTACCGAGGAAAGTCTGCTTGCCGCAATGTACTCCGATTGCCCCCACTGCTCAGGACGCGGCCGAATCAAGTCGCCTCTGTCAATGAGTGTTGAGATCCAGAGGCATATCGCGGCGGTCCTGCGCAAGAGGCGGGGAGACCGCGGTAATCTCAAGTTGCAGATCGTGGTCCATCCTTCTATTCTGGACCGGCTCAAGGACGAGGATGAGCAAATCCTGGTAGCGCTCGAATCAAAGTTCGGCTGCCACCTGACCTTCAGGGCAAACCCCGGAATGCATCACGAGAGCTTCTCAATACTGAACGGGGACACCAACGAGGTATTGAGCTCTGTTGAGAAACATTAGCACTAATGGAATGGTGCCGTACGATGCGATGGAGATTGGCAACAATAGTCTTTCTGGTCTGGGTCTCAGCGGCAGGGGCGGCCACAAACGGGCCTGCACTTTTCGCCTCACCAGAGGCGCCAATTGAGACTGCCGCAGACAGCCTTGAGTACGCGCAGGATGGCGCCATACTCAAGGCGACCGGACATGTTGTGATTACAAACGGCGCCACCCGGCTCACAGCCGATCGAGTGACCGTCAAACTGGATTCCCGCGAAACGTGGGCCAACGGCAATGTTGTCCTCACACAGGGAAGCAATACATGGACCGGTGACCGGTTGTACTGCAATCTCGCAAGCGGTCTGATCTCAGGTGACGGTCAGTCGCAGATGACTGCAAATCCCTTTCATGGCTTCATCCGGGGGGGATTCCGCAAGCTTAACGACACCATAACCGGGGATGACGCAACCGTCACAACCTGCAATCTTTCATATCCGGACTGGCACTATTATCTGCAGGCTTCACATGCAACACTTGTCCAGAACAACTCCATCTGCGTAAAGCACGTATTCTTCTATCTGGCCGGCATACCCGTGATGTACTTTCCATACTGGGAGAGAGCCGCTGGCGGAAACGGCATCGGCTTTGTTCCCGGTTACTCGAGTTCGATGGGCGCATACATGCTTGGTTCATATAGTTATGGCATCAGTGATACGCTGCGAGGCAGCACTCGCCTCGACTACCGCACCAGGCGCGGACCCGCTCTCGGGCAGAACCTCGACTGGGCCGCCAGCAACCGGACGTGGGCCGGCGGCATACAGCTATACGGCACAATTGATCGGGACCCGTTCATTGACCGCAATCCAGCCAGCGTTATAGATGACAATCGCTTCCGCATGCTTCTGTTTCACGATCAGTCTCTGAACGACCGAACACGCCTGCTGGCGAGACTCAACTACCTCAGCGACTCCTACATGCTGGATGACTTCTTCAGGGCGGAATATCGCATTGAACCGCAACCTGACAACTTCGCTTCGCTCACATACCGGAACGACAGCTATACAGCGGGTCTGTTGATTCGCCCCCGATTGAACGATTTCTATGACGCCGTTACGCGCATTCCTGAAGCGCAATTTGAATGCCCGCTCCAGCAGGTGAAAGGGATGCCGCTTTACTACGAAAGTCAAACCCGTGCCGGCTACATGGAAAAGCTATGGACTGCCGAAATCACCAACTCGTCGTATTCAGCATTCAGGTTCGATACACGCCAGGGGCTTTCAACTCCTGTGAAGGTCAGTTTCCTCAACTTTGTCCCGCGAGTTGCTGTCCGCGCAACTTACTATTCCTCAACGCCTGAGACTGACATCGATACATCCGACGGTGGCAGCGCTACAAGAACAATGCTTGAAGCAGGCGCTCAACTGTCGTTCAAGATGTTCAAAGTCTATAGCGAGGCCAGCGGAAAGAATGGCGGACTGCGGCACGTCGCTGAACCCTATTTGAATTACACTTATATACCCGAACCGGATATCGGTCCCGGGGATCTCTTCAGCTTTGATGAAGTGGACGCACTCGTCGGCCAGAACCAGCTCAGGCTGGGTATACGGAACAAGCTCCAGGTAAAGAAGAACAGCCAGCCGTTCGACCTTATTAATATCGACACATGGTCTGATGGCAACTTCAATTCCGGTGACAGCGAGAGCACGTTCAACTTCCTGTACATGGACGCGCGGACGCGCCCATGGGACAAAGTGGGGCTTGACTTCGACGGCAAATTCTCGCTCGCCGGCGGCGATCCCGAGGAACTGAACGTACACCTGATTCTCACTGCGGCAGGCGCGATATCAACTGACATGGAGTACCGGTACCGTCGCGATCTGAGCAGTCTGATCAGTGGCAAGTTCACATATAGCCCCAGCGCGCTGTGGAGCTACACTTATCAAACCCGATATGAGTTTGAAGATTCGCGACTGGAAGAGCATAGTCTCTGGCTGCAGCGGAACTACGACTGCATGAGCGTCGCACTTGGATTGAATCAGATTCCAGCTTATACACTGTCTGACGGAAGTGAGCACGAGAGCGAATTTCAAGTCATGTTCAAGATATGGCTGAAGGCGTTTCCGAAGTTCGGAGTAGCGATTGATTGATGTCAGCGCTCCGGGAAGCAGTCTGCAGCGTTGACATATCCCGGCTGACGGAGCATCGAACGAATACTATTGATTCTGCGACAAAGGAGAAGGTGAATGAAATATCTGGTGACGGGAGGAGCGGGATTCATTGGTTCCAATCTGGTGGCTAAACTGGTCAGGACCGGCAAGAAGGTCAGAGTTCTTGACAACTTCTCGACCGGCAAACTCGGCAATCTCAGTGAATTTGGATCCAAAGTAGAGGTATTGAAAGGCGATATCCGTGATTTAAAAACTGCGAGGCGGGCGGTTAAGGGAATCAAGTATGTATTCCATGAAGCCGCCCTGCCCTCTGTGCCGAGGTCTGTGGCTGATCCCCTGACTTCCAACGAGGTCAACATCGGCGGCATCCTGAACATGCTTGTCGCATCAAGGGATGAAGGCGTTGAACGGTTCATATTCGCGTCCTCGTCGTCTGTTTACGGCGACACGCCTGTATTGCCGAAGAAGGAAGACATGCTGCCGGCGCCGCTGTCACCATATGCCGTTCATAAGCTCACCGGCGAACACTACTGCCGGATCTTCTTTACTCTCTACGGATTGAAGACTTTCGCGCTGCGCTATTTCAACGTGTTCGGCCCCAGGCAGGATCCGGCTTCCCATTATGCCGCGGTTATTCCATTGTTTCTCAGCGCAATAAGGGCCAACAAGAGCCCGACAATCTACGGCGATGGCAATCAGACACGTGATTTCACTTTCGTGGATGATGTCGTCTCAGCGAACATATGCTGTTGCACTGCGCCGGCAAAAGCGGCCGGTGGCGTTTACAACGTCGCCTGTGGCAGACGGATCACTGTCAACGCCCTCGCAAACGGGCTGATCAAAATCATCGGCAGCGGAGTGAAACCTGTCCACGTACCGGTCAGGGCCGGTGATGTCCGGGATTCTCAGGCGGATTCAAGCAGAGCAATGAAGATCCTCGGATGGAAGCCGGCAGTCAAGTTCGAGGACGGCCTTAAGACAACCGTGGAGTGGTTCCTGCGGTGAGCGATCTCATTGACCCGATCCTTTTCGGACATGACAAGACCGCTGGCCTGGTGGCCGTCGACCTCGTCAGGGGCTCCGATGGTACCGACCAGATGGCGCTCTTCATCCGTAATGGCGGCAGCACATTACGCCAGGACGAGCCATTCTGCCCCTTCATCCTTGTCGACGAGAAGCGGATAACCGCACAGGGCGTTGAATTGACGGCCTGTATGGAGAAGTTTACCCGCCGCGAACTTACCGGGAACGGCAACCTCAATGCCAGGCTCATGTTCCAGACCTGGAAAAGCTGCCTTGACGCCGTTAAGTGGCTGGCTAAAGCCACCGGTGCAAGCATGGGTGACCCGTCCGCGCCATGGTTCTTCATCAATGACCCGGTCCGGCAATATCTCACTGCCACCGGCAAAACCATGTTCAAAGGCATGGAACTCGAACAGGTGAAACGCCTGCAACTGGACATAGAGTGCTTTACGGCGGATGGCTATGAGTTCTGCAATGCCGGTCGGGAGGAGGACAGGATCATAGCCATCGGCTTTGCCGACGAAACGGGTTGGAGTGAGATTCTCGATGGCAGCAGACTGGGAGAGAAAGAACTGCTTGAGCAGACCTTCGCGATCATTCGGGAAAGAGATCCAGACGTGATCGAGGGACACAACATTTTCAATTTTGACATCCCCTACATCCTCGAACGCGCCAAACGCCACCGCGTCAAGGCCGCCATCGGCCGCGACGGCAGCGTTCCGAAGTGTCGCCCGAGCCGCCTTGCGGTTGGTGACAGAATGATCACCTATACGAGGGCGGACATCTTCGGCCGACATATTGTCGACACCCTGTTTCTGGTGCAGGCTTACGACTTGAGCGAACGCTCCATGGAGGGCTTCGGGCTCAAGGAGGCGGCTGTTCATTTCGGATTTGCGTCAGCAGATCGTGTCTATATTGACGGTGCCGACATCGCGCGTACTTTCACATCAGATCCGGCAACAGTCATGAGGTACCTGCGTGATGATGTCGCGGAAACAAGGGCGATAGGCAATCACCTCTCACGAAGCTACTTCGTACAGGCCGGAATCCTGCCGTTTGCATATCAGGATATCTGTATCCGGGGCAATGCCACAAAGATAGATGCGCTGCTGACCCGCGAATACCTGCGGCAGGATCGCGCACTGTCGTCGCCCGGACCCTCCAGGGAGTTTCAGGGCGGATACACTGACATGTTCATGACAGGCGTCATTCCCAATGTGCATCACTGCGACGTCAGATCGCTATATCCATCGGTAATGCTCACCAGAAAGATCGGTCCGGTGCTGGATGAACTTGGCGTGTTCCTGCAGGCGTTGAAACTACTCACCACCTATCGCCTTGACACCAAACGGCAGATGCAGAAGAGCGAATCAAAGGCGGAGCAGCGCCGGCTCGATGCCCTGCAGAAAACTTTCAAGATACTCATCAATTCCTTCTACGGATACCTCGGCTTTGCGCAGGGGCAGTTCTGCGATTTCAGTGCGGCCGAGCAGGTGACCGCTGAGGGCCGCGCTATTCTCTCTGGAATGATCTCCACACTTAAGACATTAGGAGCTCATCCGGTTGAAATCGACACGGACGGAATCTACTTTGTTCCTCCCGACGGGGCCGGAGGCGCCGGTCAGGAACTGTTCAGGAAGGAATTTGCGCAGTCTCTGCCTGCTGGGATTGATGTGGAGTTTGATGGCGAGTACAAGGCAATGTTCAGCTACAAGATGAAGAACTATGCCCTTCTCTGCGAAAACGGCGACGTTGTCATCAGAGGGGCATCTCTCAAATCGCGCGGTCTAGAACCCTTCCAGCGGTCTTTCATGAAGGAAGCAATCCGCTTAAAACTTGAGTGTAAGGATGATGAATTGCCACGGCTGAAGAACCGATATACGAAGGCCATCTGTGGTCATGAATGGCCCCTGCACGAACTCGCCAAGACGGTCACGCTCCAGGATTCGCCACAGACATATGCCGCCAAGATCGGGACAAAATCAAGGGGACGCGATGCCGGCTACGAACTCGCCCTGCGATCGAAGAAGGAATTCCGGGCTGGCGACCAGTTGAGCTTTTATGTGACCGGCGAGAAGAAGAGCGTCCCGGTTCACCAGTACGCCAGGCTTGTATCCGATGCCGACCCTGCGGCGCGTGACGAGAACATCGCGTACTACCTCGCCAAACTTGACGCGCTCTGCTCGAAGCTCTACGATGCTCCTGTGGCAGATGATGGTCAGTCCGAAATGAATCTCTGAGATGGCTGGGCAGAAAATGGAGGCACGCTGATGAAAGCAGGACGATCCGGATTTTCATTCATAGAAATACTAGTCGTTGTCGCGATCATTTCCATACTATCAACGATAGTTGGTGTAAACATCTACAAATCGATCGAAAAGGCCAATGTTGCCAAGGCCAAGACGCAGATTGGCAACTTTAAGACTGCACTGCAGGCATACTGCTCCGACAATGGACGTTTCCCGACCGAAGCCCAGGGACTGGCTGCCCTTTGTGCCCCGCCGACCATGCCGCCGGAAGCCAAGAACTACCAGGAGGGTGGATATCTTGACAGTCTTACGGTTCCGAAGGATCCATGGGATCGGGATTATATTTACACGGTGCCGGGGCCCGGCGGAAAGCCGAACGAAATCATCTGCTATGGCCGTGACGGAGAACCGGGCGGCGAAGGAGTCGATGCCGACATCTCCAGCGTGGATCGGTAGTCTCGAAATCACGTCCAAGGAGCACGCCGTGCTTCAGCGCCAGTGCGTAACGCCAGTTAATCCTGCCAGAGAGTTTTCCCCGGGGTTTTCCTTTGTAGAAGTCCTGATTGCACTGACCATTCTTATCATTCTGGCCACAGTTGTCCTGAGCAGTCACGTGGGAATCATAAGGGCTGAAAACAGGGTCAGATCTCTTCAGGAGTCCAGGCTTGTCGCAGGACGAATAGCCGGGGAAGTATGGCTCGCAACCTCGGCTCTTGAAACTGTGGGCTCGGACATCGAAGGTTGGAACGTGCAGTTCGAACCGGCAGTCCGGGAGGACAACACTAACCAGCTGACATGGAACCGCTGGACAATCTCGCCATCTAACGACCCCGGATCCGAAACGGTAATCTATCTCCGGCCGCCTCCGGCCAGGACAAATGCGGCGACCGGAGCCACACGGACCGGCGGTCCGTTTACCCTCACGCCACGTCCAGATTCGGTTCCACGTCCAGGGTCATCGCAGACGGTCCGCTGACGCCCTGCCCTGCCCCTGCAAGACCAGCTACCATTGCGGCATTGTCCGCACAATACTGCGGTTCAGACAGCAGGAAACGCAGACCGGCAGTCCTGGCATATTCAGCCAGACTTGTCCGCAGACGGCTGTTGAGCGACACACCGCCAACTGCCGCCAGACATCGCTCCCCGCGCATTGCACACCTGCATCGGCCAACCAGTGTCTCCACAATCGCCTCCTGATAGCTCGCCGCAATTGAGGGGAGCTCGGCGCGATCCGCTGAAATCGGGTGATCTCTCAGGTAATAGAGAAGCGCTGTCTTCAGACCGCTGAAACTGAAGCACAGATCAACATCGAGGCCTCCCACGCGTTCGGTCTCTTTCCTCTGACGGCTGCGAGGAAATCGGGCGTAGTCGGTTTTGCCGCTCTTAGCGATTTTATCAATCGCAGGCCCACCGGGGTAGCCGAGCCCAAGCATGTTGGATCCCTTATCAAATGCCTCGCCCGCCGCATCGTCCATGGTCTGTCCCAGAAGAACATAGCGCCAGGGCGACTCCACGCGCACAAGACAAGTATGACCGCCCGATACAACGAGAGCTATGAAAGGGCACACTTCCTCGACGACCGGTGGATTCTTCCCTATGAAAAGCGAATAGATATGCGCGCGAAGGTGGTTAATTCCAATCAACGGTTTGCCGAGCCTGAGTGACAGCGCCTTTGCCGCGGACAATCCGACCAGCAG
>JBAXMA010000010.1:0-23060 GCA_037134535.1 bacterium | reverse complement strand
GTTGCGGGATATGCGCGGCAAACCAGACCAGGCTGAGATGATGGAAAAGTTTCTCGCAAGTCACCCAGAACTGCACGCCATGACTCAGGCCCAGTGCGAAGCGGCCGATGAAGCGGCCGGTGAATTGTTGCGGCGGGAAGACGCAGGATTCCTCTTACTGACCTCGGAAGAGTTGGAGCCATGGCTCGCTGTGCTGAACCATCTCCTCGCCTCGGCGCCGGAAGGATTTGCTTCTCTGCCGCGTGGGCGGAAGCCGGACGAAGCGATCGACAGAGCATTTATGACCATCTTCTACGATTTGGCATCGGAGATGGCGGAGACCATTTTCATTCCGGCACGATTCGATCAATTGAAAGCGCAACTACGCCAATTGCGGAGCAGGTTTGTCGCAGAGGATGATCACGAAGGCATTGCCGGCATCCATGGCGCGCTTATGGGCCTGCAAGCTGAAACCCCTCACCAAGACCGGCATTTTCTTACTTCGCTGTGCGTGGAGTCCTTGCGTGCAGAGATGGATGCTATGTTCGCGGCTTCAAAGGGGGCAAAAGATGGGCAGGGCGAGGCCGGAGGCTGAGTTCAGAAACTGTGGACGTTAGCCGGGAAAATCCCCTTCTCGACTTCGCGACGATATTTCTTCAGTGCCTGACTGGTCGTAGCTCCAAGGTTGGCGTAGCGCTTCACAAATGTGAGTTTCGGTGCTTCTTCAACTTGCAAGCCGAGCATATCGTGAATTACAAGTATTTGGCCGTCGCAGCCAGCGCCAGCTCCGATACCAATTGTGGGCACTCCGACGGCCTTCGTAATGTCTTTGCCGAGCGCCTTCGGTAGACACTCGAGCACAATGGCGAATACGCCTGCCTTCTCTAGAGCCACTGCATCTTCAATGAGTCGCAGTGCGTCATCTGGTTTTCTGCCCTGTACTTTATAGCCGCCCATGGAACGAATGCTTTGTGGCGTCAGGCCGATGTGACCGAGTACAGGGATACCGTTCCGGACAAGGGCCCGGATTGTCGGAACGCGAAATGCGCCGCCATCCACCTTTACGGCGTCTGCGCCCGCGCTTTTGATGAATAGTCCGGCATTCTTGACTGCCTGTGAAGGCGAGACATGGTACGACATGAAGGGCATGTCCGCTACGACGAGGGCTTCCCTGACCCCGCGAACAACTGCCCTCGTGTGGTGCAGCATTTCCTCCATGGTGACAGGCAGGGTGGTTGCGTAGCCCAGCATAGTCATTGCAAGAGAGTCGCCAACCAGTATGAGCTGGATTCCCGCCTGGTCAACAAGGCGGGCCATTGTGTAGTCGTATGCAGTCAGGCATGAGATCTTCTGCTGACCTTTCATGCCCTTGATTTTTGTGGCAGTCCATTTACTCATGATTGCTCTTTCACCACTCCTTTTCTAAGAGAACCACGTTCTGCCCTGGAGGTAAAGTCGAAAGCAGGGCTTGCACGGTCTGTGTCTGTCCCGGGAGCATCAAGTCCGGTCGCACGTCACTGAGCGGTTGGACCACAAATCGTCGACTGGACCAACGGGGGTGGGGGATGGTCATGTTCGCGTCGTTCAGAAGAAGGTCTCCGGCAAAGATGATATCTATATCAACGGGCCTCGGGGCATTACGATCAATGGATGGAATCCGCCCCATGCCCTCCTCGATCTTCTTGAAGTTCGCGAGGAGCGCTCCAGGCTGGATGAACGTTTCGAGTAACAGCACTGCATTCAAGAAAGGCAGGTGCGCGAACTCGCCCCTGACGCCCACTGGGGAGGTTTCGTAGACGAAGGATTGTGTCGTTATGTGAAGGCCGGGAATGTTGCCTATCAGCCGTTTTGCCTCTTTGAGATGCGCCAGACGGTCGCCGAGATTGGATCCGAGGCTGAGGCCGATTTCCATAAACTTAGGTCCATCGTGAAGATATTTGACAGCATGAACAGGCTGATGGTGGTCCCGGTTACAGGCCAAGAACATCCTTCATACTGTACATGCCGGGCTTCTTGCCCTTGATCCACAGTGCGGCGCGGAGCGCGCCGACAGCGAATGCATCACGGCTCGATGCACGGTGCGTCAGCTCAATTCGTTCGCCGTCGGTGGCGAGGCACACAGTGTGATCGCCGATAACATCACCCATGCGGACGGCATGAATTGCGATCTGGCCCGCTGGTCGCTCGCCCGTCTGCCCGCTGCGTCCATAGACTGTGACATTTGCGAGCTTCTGCTTTCTTGCTGTGGCGACTGCCTCGGCAAGCTTAAGGGCTGTTCCGCTGGGTGCGTCCTTCTTGTGTTTGTGATGAACCTCAGTGATCTCCACATCGTAGCGGAGATCAAGCATGGCGGCAGCTTTGCTGACGAGCGCAAGCAGGACATTGACGCCGAGACTCATGTTTGGTGACCAGACAATAGGAATACGTTTTGCCGCTTTTCTGACGGCGGCAGTTTCCTTGTCGTCGAGCCCTGTTGTCCCGATTACCATTCCGATGCCACGTCCGGCAGCGATCCTAGCGTGCTCTACAGTAGACGAACGGGCGGAGAAATCAATCAGGATATCAGCTTGTGGCGCGGCCGCGAAATCGGCCGAAATCACGACGCCAGGTTTCTCGAGGCCGGCAAGTGTTCCGGCATTCTTGCCGACTGACGGGTCGCCGGGTCTTTCCAGAGCGGCTACAACACGCAAGCTGTCGAATTCCTGCGCGCAACGAAGCAGGATGCGACCCATTCGTCCGGCTGCACCGGCTATAATGATTCTTGTCATACGAGTTTCAACTCCTTCAAACAGTCACGCAACTGCTCTTTGAGCTGCGGGCTCATCGGGCAGAGCGGGAGTCTGTAGACTTCTTTTCCGAGCCCCATCATTGCCATGGCTGACTTGACCGGGACCGGGTTGGTGTCGATGAAAAGGTCACCAAACAACCGATAGTATTTCAGATGAAGCTTCCGCGCTTCCGCAAACCGGTTGTTCAGGGCCAGGTTGATCATTTTTACCAGTGGCTTCGGAATGATATTAGAAGCCACGCTTATTACACCTTTGGCGCCGACTGCGATCATGGGCAGGGAGAGCGAGTCGTCGCCAGACAGAACAGTCAGCTTGCATCTATGGACAATGGCGCTCACGCGTTCAACGCTGCCGCCAGCCTCCTTGATTGCCACAATATTCGGATGCGCTGACAGCTTGACTACGGTATCTACGGAAATCTCACGACCGGTACGGCCGGGGACATTATATAGAACAGTGGGAAGGCCCAGATCGGCAATTGCGCTGAAATGCCGGAAGAGCCCTTCCTGGCTGGGCTTGTTGTAGTAAGGCGTGACTTGTAGAGTTGCGTCTGCTCCTGATTTGATTGCATGCCGCGTCAAGTCCATCGCCTCGGCAGTTGAATTGGCGCCGGTGCCGGCGATTACCTTGATCCGGCCTTTGGCGGCATTGACTGTTGCATCCACGACCTTACCGTGTTCCTGAAAGTCCAGAGTGGGGGACTCGCCGGTTGTGCCAACCGGTGCAATGCCTGAAACTCCGGCCTCTACCTGAATCTCGACGAGTTCCCGGAGTTTTCCGAAATCAACACTGCCATCCGTGTTGAACGGAGTGATAAGGGCCGTATATGTGCCACTGAACATTGAATCGCCTCCCATGATTTGAAAACCTCGTGGATCAAGAGCCTCAGAAACCGGCAGCACCACAAATCTATTCCACGCCTACTCTATCAGTTACTTTGCTGACATGGCCTGAGTTCTAAGCAGATCCTGCCATGTTTCGCGCCTTCGGACAAGCTTTGCCTTTCTGCCATCGACCATCACCTCGGCCGCACGCGGCCGGCTGTTGTAATTGGACGACATTGAAAAACCGTAAGCTCCCGCGGAGCGAATCCCCAGCAGGTCGCCTTCTGCAACTCGTGGTAGCAGGCGATCCTGGGCGATGAAGTCGCCGGATTCACAGATTGGGCCTACGAGATCGGCCCGCACCGTTCCCCGTGTTTTGTGTACTGCAGCAACTTCATGGTATGCTTCGTAGAGCACAGGGCGGATCAGATCGTTCATGGCGGCATCCACTACAATGAACTTCTTGAAGGCGTTGTTTTTCACGTATTGTACCCGGCACACGAGAAGTCCGGCGTTTCCGACAATGAAACGACCCGGCTCCATTATTACCGACAGGCCGAGTTTCTTCAGCGTAGGAATCATGGCCTTTGCAAAAACGACCGGCTCCAGCGGCTCCTGATCAGGCCTGTACTGAATGCCGATGCCGCCCCCGATGTCAATATATTGGAAAGCAGGATAGCTGGCTTTCAAGGTAGTACACAGATCGCGAACCTTGCGCAGAGCTTCCGGAAAGGGGCGCGCCGACAGTATTTGTGAGCCGATATGCATGTGCAGGCCGACTATATCGATGTTTGGAAGGCGTGCCGCCATGGCATACGCTCTTTCCGCTCTCTTGAGATCCAGTCCGAATTTATTCTCTTTTTTACCGGTACTGATGTGCTTGTGTGTCTTGGGGTCCACGTCAGGGTTGACGCGGAACGCTATCCTGGCTTTGATGCGGAGGCTGCGTGCGCATTCCGAGATCCTGACCGCTTCGGGCTCAGACTCGACAGTGAAAAAAAGAATCCGCTGCCTCAGAGCATAGTGAATGTCATCGGCAGTTTTCCCAACGCCGGCAAATACGATCTTCGAGGGATCTGCGCCTGCATGGAGTGCCGTGAATAATTCACCGCCGGATACCACGTCAACGCCAGACCCCTCCTTCAGGAGCGTCTGGAGAAGCGCGCAGTTGGAGTTGGCCTTCATGGAGTAGCAGATCAACGGGTTGACGGCGCTCATTGCCGTGGCAAGTGTGCGGTACTGCTGAAGCAGATGGTTCCGGCTGTAGATGAAAAGCGGCGTCCCATGCTGTTCCACAAGTGTGCGTATTGCCACGGATTCAGCGTAAAGATTGTCGTTAATGTATCTGAAAGCTTCCACGAATATCCTCCGGATCAAGTTAAGCAATCTGCTACGTCCAATCGCTCGATATTTTATGGAGCGATTCAAGCTCTTTGAAAACGATGGTTTTCAAAGGGTCTGCAGTTAATATCAGAAAGCGGGGTCTTCTGCAAGCCTGCTTGAAAGGATGGTCGGGCTTGCGGCAAGAGCAGGGCTGAGGTACTATGCCGGAATGCCGCAAAGAACCCCGTTACGTAATCTTTGGTTGCTCTATCTTGTCTGCGACGTGGCCGCCATAGTTGCCGCTTACGTGGCAACGCTGTATCTGAGGTTCTATAGTCAATGGGGCTCCGAATGGTATGGCATCATTATGAGCCTGCTGAGTATTCATGAGGCGGTTAATCTGGGTCCGGCACTGCCGTTGTTCTATCTTGAGAGCGCATTCCGCATCATCATTGTTCTCTCTCTCTCAATCTGCTTTCTGTACGGTTTTCAGAATCTTTATGCCGGCCGGAGATTTCTCTTCAGGCGACCAGCCTCCCTGAGCATCATTATTGCGAACGTGGTGGCGCTCGGGTTGTACTATTGCTATTTCTACGCCAGGATGAACGTGTTTCATCCACGAACCGTATTTGTCACTATAGCAGTCTTCAATGTTGCATTTTGCATATTGTTCAGAGCCGGACTTGATCATCTGCTTCAGTTCGTATGTGATCGATTTCACTTCGACGAATGCAGGGCTATTCTGATCGGATCAGACGGGACAGCTCTGCAGCTTGAGGAATTAGTCTCGGCGACCGGTCCTTCGGGGGTTCGAGTGGTGGAAAGAATAGAGCTTGGTGCTGGAGAAAGTGTTGAGGTGAGAATGGAGCGGATCAGGCAGCGTGTCTTGTCTTGCGGGGCTCACATGATTGTGTGCGCCGACAAGAGTCTGTCCATTTCAGGAATAATGAGAATTTTGCAATTAGCGGAAGAGCTGAGACTTGAAGTCAAGGTGCATTCGATTGAGATGAACATGCTCTTGACGCGTGCTAAGCAGGCTGCTGACGTGTTCAAAGATGCGCCACTGGTTCACTTTGCGGTACCATCAGGATCAGAGACCGGGTTGTGGTTGAGGGGTGTTGTGACAAGGATTCTCGCATCATGCCTCTTTATTCTTTCTCTGCCGGTTCTGTTTGTTATTGCGCTCTTTGTCAAGGCGACCAGTTCCGGTCCGGTCCTATTTGTTCAGGAGCGGATAGGAATCAATCGAATACCTTTCCGGATGTACAAGTTCAGGACGATGCATCATCTGGCGGATGACGCGCAGTCTGAGGTGGAGAAGTTCAATGAGTCCGGTGCCGGACTCTTCAAGATCAGGAAGGATCCCAGAGTAACATTCGTGGGCAGATTTCTGAGACGATTCAGTCTCGATGAATTGCCGCAACTGGTGAACGTTATCAGGGGAGAGATGGCGTTAGTGGGTCCACGGCCATTGCCGAGGCGGGACTTTGAGAACTACTATGAGGACTGGCACTACATCCGGCACGGCGGACTGCCCGGACTGACGTGCCTTTGGCAGGTATCAGGTCGCAGTGATCTGGACTTCCACAGCATGTGCCTGCTGGACGTCTACTATCTGAGAAACCGCAGCCTTATGCTGGACCTGCGTATTCTGTTGAAGACCGCAGTAGTTGTGCTCTTCGCCAAGGGCGCATACTGATGATGCGCGAGGTGAAGAGTTCTACCGGGAAGGAGTGGATTGAGGACCCCTATTGCCCGGGGCAATAAGGGGACAGAGGTCGGCAATGAATTGGCTGATCCGGCGAATATAGTCATCGGAACCGTCCTGCCGATTGCTGCTGATTGCGATGTAGGCCCAGCGATAGCTCACCCCATGGAGTGCGCGATCTATTGACATACGGATCATTCGTTCAAGGTGATAGGGCGTTTCGCAAGCGGGGCTGACAAACCAGTAGGCATAGGCTGAAAAACGGTCTTGACCTGTATCGGCCAGCCTTGCCTTGGAAGATCGGAGGTCAAGGAGCGTGACCTTCAGTGGATCGCGTGCCGGAACATCGACGGACAGGATTCGGCTCCCCTCTATTGAATTTCCCTGCGCCGGGAGGCATGTTTCCGGCCGATGAATGCTCCTCCGCTCTTTCCCGGTCGCGACTATCATTGCGAAAATGACTTCGCCCCTGTTGTTTCTGTACCGTTTTTTTATGACTATCGTATCGGGTGGCAGAGATGTCTTTTCGGCTATCGAGAGGGCGCGCAACTCCGACTTGCATAACTGGCAGATCTTTTCGCCATTGTCGTCTATTGCCACGAGGCTCCGTTCGCAGAGCTGGTTCTGACAGAACAGGCAGGCGGTGCCGGCATAGTCGCCTACAGCCTCAGGCAATTCAAGTCGGACTCCGGTCTCGTCATGTGAAGCCGGCTCTTTTTGAAGAGCTAGAATCATGGCGGTCATCGCGAGCAAGCTGACTACGATGATGGCGCGTTTTTGTGTTTTTGGATCCATTCCCAGAAGCTCCTTCCGGAGAATCGTTCAAGCAGTGTGGCGACTCCCATTGTCAGCAGGATTGCCACGATAAAGACCACATAGCCGGAGTAGTCGTGGTAAAAACCCATGGCCCATTCCTGTCCGAGTGTGCCGGCAACAAGAGCGACTGTTATTACCCGGACTACATTCCCGACTATTGCGAGAGGAATTGCTGAGAAGAACAGGACAAACTTCTTCCACAGTGCCATGTCCATGAAGTATGCATAGACGCTGGTCAGGGCAGCTATCGCCATCAGTGATCGCAGCCCGCTGCATAGATCGTCCACTCCGAGCTTGAAGCCACCCGGATCTGTGGAAAGGATCAGCGTCCCCTGCCTGAGTGCCGGAATGCCCAGACCATTAAGGACGCTTGTGGACACGACCGAGGTCATCAGGCGGAGAGGGACAGTGAGGGCATCCATCAGGCTTGGTGGTATACAGAAGAGCAGGTAGACGCAGGGAAACAGGAGGATTCTGGCCACCCGCCAGCCGTAGAGGTAGAATGGTATTCCCCACAGGAGTCCAATCAGAGATAGAATAGAAATCCTTGTCTGCTGTGTCCGGACCCCGAACCAATGCCACAGGAGCGCCAGGACTATGACGATTAATCCACCCCAGTGGTTTGATTGCGGGGCAGCCGCCAGCAAGTGTCGCCTTGCCAGCACAATGTAGATGCTGACTAATGGAATGATCCATCCGTAAGAGAGATCAGCTCCGTTGGTATTCCAGTAGTTGACAAGCCACATGATGGCCGAGCTGCCGTACAGGCCGACATCTTGAGCGTTGCCATTGAGGCCATAGAGGTGCCCGAGCAGGATCAGTATTGCAGCCACAACAGCATAGGATCTCCATGACTTCATGAGTCAGAGTGCTCCCAACCGCCATACACGATAAACGACTTACGGATGCCGAAGACGGTTTCTTCAAACAGTGTTGCTTCCGGAAACAGACCCAGGAATTCCTTCCTGGTCAGGAGACGGATACTTCTTACGATTCTGCTGGCTTGCTGGCAGTCGGGCGTCTTTGGGAACCAGCCCACGCTGAAATGACGGACCATCCAGATCCTCATTTCTGCCGGAAGGAACTGGAAGAAGGGGAAGAGAAAATGCGGTTCAATCGGGAAGTACCTGTTGGGAGTCTGTACGAAGTAGCGGGGCGCAAGGCGCCGCACTTCAGAGGCCATCAGTTTCTGTTCTGCGTATGAGTAAAGGTGTTCGATGACGGAGTTTGAAAACACAACATCGAAAGAATTATCCGGCAGACAGATTTTCCGCGCATCTCCGGCCATGCTTGTCAGGCCTGGCAGTTCAACCGGTTCTTTCTGGAGATTCAGGAGCATAACGCTGATACCATCATCGGCCCTGAAGCCCATGACCTCCCAGAAGTTCTGTGTTCCACCAATGTCCAGAATACGGACGGGTTTGTTCGTCCGGGCAAGCAGACTCAAGAAGAGGGCAAATCGCTTCTTTCTGAGCCTCCCGGCCATTGAGGCATGGTTTCTGTTGTTAGCAAGCGATTTTAGCAATTTCAAATCTCCGGTTCACTGAACATGGTTACTGCCGTCTGGCTATGTTTCATCCGGTTACATTTTGTTGCCGGCGAATCGTTAGTGGTTTGCCGGATCAAACTGATCGTAGTTGAGAGGTTCCTGTTTCTCCAGCATACGCCGGAAAAGATTCTCGTAGAAGTCGGCAATCCGGTCCCAGTTGTAATAATTCGTAATCCTGGCAATTGCCTGCATGCGCATGGCGTCCACACGCTCCGGAGCGTCAATTAAGGCCTGAAGTGTTTCCGTAAGACTTTCTGTAGCTCGCGACCGATCGAATGAGAAGCCTTTGTCGCCGATAACTTCCATGTTGGCCGGGCTGTTGCGAACGAGGACTGCATTTCCAAATCCCATCTGGTCGAGGAGCACCGGGCGAGTTCCGTCCACTCCGGATGGCAGAACAAACAGGTAGGTGTGACTGCTCAGCTGTGCGTAAGTCTCACCAAAAGCGTAGCCGGTAAAGACTACACGATCGTCGGCTAGCGTGTGCAAGTCGGCCTTGTACTGTTTTGAATAAGTTGCATCGCCGGCAATCACCAGCTTCATTTGTGTGCGTACCTGTCGAAACGCGCGCAGGAGCAGGTCTGCAGCGTTTTCCGGAACAAGCCGGCTCACGAACAGCAGGTATTTGCGCGGGCTCAGTCCCCAATGTTGCAAGGCGTCAGTTCGGGAATCATTTCTGATTTCGGCGCCGTATGGGGCAAAGACTGTCTTAATGTTGTATTCAGCCCGATATCGTTGTTGAATAACCTTCGCGTCGGCAATCAGAACTCCGGCTGTGGTCCCGGCGATTCTTTCGCAGCGTCTCTGGTACCATCGGGCAAACCCGCCCCACTTCTCGCGCGCCCAGTCCTGTCCGTCCACGTTCAGCAGAGTGCGTGCGCCTCCCAGTCGTGAGAGCCATACCAGAGGGCTGTTCCCGGCAATGCAATAGTAGGCAATGTCGTATCGTTGGAAAATCGCGTGCAAGGAGGAAAAAAACGTGTGACTGATTGTTTCCAGGTGCTTGGTGGGGATGGCAGGCAAAGTTATCAGGCGTACCCCCATGTAGGATCCGCGCACACCACTGATATGACGAGACCGGTTGTATACTGTCACTTGATGCCCGCGCTGGACCAGCCGTATTGCCAATTGCTCGTAGAAGGTTTCGAACCCGCTGTAATGGGCTGGAATGCCGCGAGAACCAAGAAGCGCGATATTCATGCTCGATTTCATTGAAGTGGAATCACGTGGCCTGTTCACAGGCATTGGATGCAAGGCAGAGCGGTACAGCCTTTACTCAACGCACTTTATCGGCCTGGCGGTAGGCGTCCCAAGTCAGCCTGGCAGTTTCACGCCAGGAGAACATCTGTGCCCGTGCCAGTCCTTTCTGGCGGAGGAGTCCCTGCAGGGATTCACTCTCCAGGACTCGCATGATTGCTCCGGAGATAGCGTCGACGCAACATGGATCAATCAGCAGTGCTGCATCACCGGCAACTTCCGGTATTGAAGTGCAGTTTGATGCTACGACCGGAGTGCCACAGGCCATCGCCTCCAGAACCGGTAGGCCGAAACCTTCGTATAGTGAAGGATAGACGAACAGCGAGGCGCCATTAAGCAGGGCAATGAGATCTGCTTCCGGGATGTAACCGGTAAACACAATGCGCTCCTCAATTCCGAGGTGTCGAATCACGTTGTGAATCTCGGATTCACGCCACTTGGCTTGACCGGCAAGCACTAGTTGATGAGGGATTTGACGCTCGGAAACGAGTCTGGCAAATGCCTCGATCAGCCTGGATAGATTTTTGCGTGGTTGAAGGTTCCCTACTGCCAGAATATATGGCCGACGTATAACACATCGCTCGAAGAGGTGGCCATCAAATGCTCTGTCCGTGATCGCAGTAAAGACTGGAGCAGCAGCTTCCGGGGTTACAGATATCTTGTCCGGCGATATGCCCAGATACCTGGATATTTCGCTCTTAGCATGTTGCGACGGCGTGATGATGCGCGCGGCGCGATTTGCAGTGGCGGCAGTACCAGTGGACAACACAAGGGCATCGCGGGCAGAGAACCATGACCTGTCCGCACGCCAGGCAACATCGTGAATCGTTACTACCATTGGGCAGTGCGGCCATAAAGGCCCGGTGTATGTGACATGTAGAAGGTCGGCACCCTCCTTCTTTACCAGGGACGGAAGGTCTACGAGCAGGCGGCGGATCGGGGACGATGAGACTTCAATAGGTCGAATCCTCGGACCAAACGCGATCGCTTCTTCGGCTTCCCGGAGATGTGAAACAGCAACGAGAAACTGTCCATCGACATCCAGCTCTGCCAATGCATTGACGAGTTGGACAATATAGCGTTCGTTACCAGTTTCTCTTTCGCCCACCATGTGGGCATCAATCAGGACTTTCACGAGTTTGCACCTTTCGAAATGATGTGCCAGTTCAGAAACGTTTGGCGTTTGAACGCGAGGAAGACCGTCCCATCCGGTCAATCAGGCTGTGTGTTCAGCTGTATTTATGCGGCTCAGAGGCCCCATTGCTGTGTCGGGATCTTCAGCCATGACCTCTCCGTTTTGTTTTTCGGTGCGCTGTCGATCGTCAAGGGCGGCTTTGGCGATTACAGCCAACATCAACTCCTGACTTGGAAAATGTCCGGCGATCCAGCACAACAGCAGCCACATAGCAGCACCTGAGACGGCGAGAAAACAAAACGCATCGGCATGGTCGCTAATGCCTCTCGAAATAAGTGCAGGAATCAGACTCTTTAATAAACCGAAGAAAATCAGTGCATAAAGAATTGCACCGGATATTCCGGTAACGGCAAGAATGGTCCAGAGACCTGATTCGTATGATCCCATCTTGGCTGCAAGTTCCACTCGTGTTCCAATGCTTACCCACGGGCTGTAGAAAGAGTCATCGTAACGATGTACTCTGTTGCCAAACAGGATTGTCATGGGCGAGGACAACCAGCGGTTCAGTCCCCGATTCATTAAGCTGTAGTGCCATTGGTCGCTACCTTCGATGGGTTTGTGAATATCGGTGTTCTGGTTCTTGATGACCAGAATACTCAAGGTTCTTTGAATACGCAGATCGGTTTCCCCGATAATTGCGGGATCATTGTTCAGCGCTCCTATCAGGAGGGCCAGAGATACTGCTGTCGTGCCGAGAATTATGAATCGTCTTTGCACGCACGCCCAGAGGAGGATGATGCCGAAAAACATGGCAAGGCTTATCCTGCTGCCGCCAAGAAGGAGTAGATATCCGGCTGGAATCAGAACCGACAGGTGAAATAGTCTGGCGAGCCCTGATTTTGTAAAGCTTGAATAGCATAAGGCCAAAGATGCAAGAAGAAGACTCGAAGCTCGCAGATCCATGCCGGCCGAGAGCGTTCCGGGAAGTATGTAGTTGATTATCGGGATGTAGAATATAGTCTGGGGTGGTGCCAGGTAGGAAACAACACCTAGAGCCACTCTGGTGAATGCGGCGATGTACATGGCCATCAGGATATACTTTAGTTGTCTGGTGGAGCCGTATCTGGTGAACAGAATCGCAAATGCAATTGCCCAAAGGCCGTAAACATACACCCGCAAGACGTTGCCCAGACCGCCTGTTCCTTCCTGGACACACATGTATTCGCTAAACAATAGATGAATGCACAAATAGCCGAACAATAGATAGATAGCAACGGACAGACTGGGACGATTCTCTTTCCTGACAGCTGACAGGGTGAAGTAGGGCAGCAATGCCAGAATTGCGAGTAGGAGCGCTAGTTCATGAGTGTAGATTCTGAATCCGAAATACAGCATGCCTCCCAAACTGCAGGCTATTGGAAGGGGGGCCCACCACTGGCCGCGTCCGAAGAGTGCCCAAAACACCAGGCACAATGGTGCAACAATCAGGACAACCAGGCCAGCTCCTCTGACTGTTGCTATCTGCAATAGATAGGTAGCGCAGGCGATGAGAAGTATTGCTGAGACCCAGCCAACGAGTATTCGTCTGGCAGAGAAGGAGACTCTGTTGTCGTTGTGGTCAGTCATTCGCTATCAGTCTTTGGGTGTCGCTCTGGTTCAATCGGCAAAGATTACAATGCATGACCAAGGGCCTTTTTGTACACGTTCACAGTCTGTGCAGCGCAATCAGTCCAGGTAAAGTTTCTGGCCTGACTGATGCCAGCCAGTCGCATATCTTCGCGGGCTGTCGCGTCATTACCCAGCAGCAGCATGGCCTCCAACCAGGCCTGTGGTGTCATCTCAGCATAGCACACTGCGCTGCCGCCGACTTCTGGCAGAGAGGCGACCTTGGAACAAATCACGGGGCACCCGAGCGCCATGGCTTCCAGTACAGGCAAACCGAAACCTTCGTATTTACTGGGGAAAACCAGCGCCAGTGCCCGCTGATACAACCGGCAGAGAACTTCATCCGGCTGGTAGCCGACATATTGCCAGCTTGATGGAGCAGGACCTTCACGCCCCACTCCCTGCCAGCGGGTTCCGACCACCACCAGCGGGGGCAGATCAATGCCACGAGAATTGGCTGTGGCCCATGCAGATCGAAGCAACTCCAGATTCTTTCCTGGCTCAAGCGAGCCGACAAACAGATAGAAGCGCTCGGGCAGTTGCAGATTGGTGTGTTCTTTGGCGAGCGAGGCAGTTTGCAGATTGAACTCAGTTCCAGGGTAGATGACCTCAATCCTGTTGGCGGGCAGCCCCAGAACGTTCATTGCCTCATCCGCGGTGAATCTGCTTATGCAGATGATCCTGTCGGCATGGTGCAGTGCTTTAAGCCGGCGGGATTCCGAAAAACGATGCCATTTCCTAAATCTCTCCGGGTACCGGATTACTGACAAGTCATAAATCGTGGCGATTTCCTTTACGGACAATGCGTGCCTGATCGGCAAAGAGGAACACCGATGAAGGATGTCTGCTTTTTGTTGAGAAATCAGGCGTGGAGCGATTGCTCTGGTCCAGAACCACTCCCGGTACATCGTTTTGAATGCACGCCAGGGTTGGCGGTATTCGAAGTTGTTCACCTGCCATGCTAACTCGGAAACGACTAAGTCCGACGTTTCAAGGCTCCTTAGGGCGCGCAGCAGGCCGCGGACATATCGTGATGTGCCGGCGCGGGTTACGTAAACTGCGTTGGTATCAACGGTGATGTTCATGGGAACAACCTTGTTCAGACAGGATCGCGGCTGTCTTGGCCGATGCTGCGCCGCTAACCTCGACTTCAAGTTGATGGCACAAAGAAGTCGTTGGGCGCACGATGGAGTGGAAGTCGGCGGCCTGCGAGAGTTTCCTTATAGTTTTTGTAGCCGCAATGCGCCATGAGATCATGGATTTCCTTCGGACTGGTGCCGGAAAGCCCAAGCGTGTACTCATTGAGTTCCACTGCCAGGCCGAGGAATCTCCTCTTCTTCAGGCTGTTCTCCATGCCGCGGAGAACTTTCAACTCGTACCCTTCAACGTCAATCTTGGCGATCCAGCATGGTGTGTCAGGCAGAGGTGTTAATTCAGTTTGCTGGTCTACCCAGTCATCGAACCGGACAATGCTGCTTTCAGAGACGGCGGTCTTTGCAAGGCCAGGGTGCGACAGGAAAGTGGAATGTCCCTGATCTCGATCCCCGAGATGGAGTTGCCGGACGCCGTCTTCGTCGGATAGACCCAGGCGGTGGGGATGGAGATTTGATAGCCCATTCGTTGCCTTGGCGGTCGTGAGTTGGCTGTGGTTGACGGGGTTCGGATCGAATGCGTGAACTTGTGCGGGAAAATGCGAAAGTATCAGATAGGAGAAGAATCCGTAGTTTGCACCGACGTCGAAGAAAGCATGGCATCGTGGATCCGCAGCCCATTCGCAAAGAACTTGTGCTGTGGGGTATTCGAAACGTTTTCCCTGCCAGTATGTAGCCTGATGAGTGAGGTCGTCAAAATTGGTTTCGATCAAGATGCCCGGAAATAGCTCCACAGAGCAGTGTTTGCGTACTGCCGAATAGAACAACTTGAAAAAAAGCGGACCAAGCCGCGGAAACTGGTATCCCAGACGGCTTCTCAGTAAGTCAAACCATGGTCGCTTAGTATTCAAGGACTTCTCTTCAGTCTCCATCTGCGATCACTCTCTGCAGCAGATTGACGTACTGTTCTGCTGCATTCCCGGCACGGCACGACTCCCTTGTAAACGACGGGTTCAATGCCAGGGGTGTTTTCGCGGCCCGTTGAAGTATTTCCACGAGCGGGCCGGCGGCAGTTGCTGGAAACCGGTAATTGCTGTCGCGCACGACCTCCGGCAGACTCGAGTTGTCTGCGACCACGGCGGGACAACCGCAACCCATGGCCTCCAGCGGGGGCAATCCAAATCCCTCGCAGAGCGATGGATAGATCAGCAGCTCGGCGGCACCATACAAGCCCGGCATGTCCTTGCCGGCAATGAATCCCGGCTTCAGGACGCGCGAGTTGTTGAGTTTTAGCCGGTTCAATGCTCCTGCAACATCGCACAAGGTTTCTGAAGTCGTCGTGGGTATTGCGCCAGCCAGGACCAGTGGCGGACATTCCATGACCGCCGATGCCCTGGCATATGCGTCGAGGAGGACGTTGACGTTTTTGCGATAGTCGTAACCGCCGACGTAAAGCCAGAAATGTTCAGGCAGACCATATGTTTTGCGCACAGCTGCGGCATTGCGCCGTGCGGATTCCATGTTGTACTCGTCCGGGAGCCACAGTGGAATCACATTGACTCGTGAGCTCTCAACGTGCGAATAGCGGATAATCTCCTCTTTTGAGAACTTCGAGTCGGTAATTACGGCCGTACAACCGGCGAGAAACGCTTCGGATTTGTACGTGAGCCATTTGCGCAACCAGAGACGACCCAGATACTTCGGAAAGTGTCTATAGATGCAGTCATGGTAAACAACGACATTCCTCGGTGCCGAAATAGCTGACCAGAAGGGTGCAGGCGAAAAAAGGATACATTTCCGGCCTTGTGCTGCGCAGTAAGCACCGAGTCGATTGCTCCAGAGAGCGTGGTCTAGCAAAGGTTGTCCGGTTCCGGGACACCGCAGGCGCAGTGTGTTGGCAGCACTCGCCGATGCGCATTTGGGAGTCGAATACCCCGCAGGAACTGCTATTTTCATCTCGCAACGCAGTTTAGGAGCTAAATCAAGAAGAACGCTGGTGACCCACCTGGCATAGACGGCAAGCCCTACACCGTCAGTTCCGAGATACCATCCGTCTATCAGCAGCTTCGTCATGTGCGATGAATGCCCACGAAATCTGTCGTCTGAGCCAGTTCCATAGTGAAGCCGTCCTTTACGCCCTGCCAGAGGGATCGCACCTTTGCCCATCTTCCCATGAGAACGACTCGAATGGCAATCCGGGCTGTATGGCACATCAGCAGGAAGACTGCGCTGACTAGTTGCCATGGGCGCTTGGCGTGCTGACGTATCAGGAAGATGCGATTTCTTACAGACAGATAAATGAATAGCGGTGAGACTGTTCCACTGTTCGTGTCCATTGTGTTCTTGCTTACGCTCGCTGAAACCGCATGCCATAGAAGGGCACGCGGTTGATATCTCATCCGGATGCCTGCAGCCGCAGCCCGAAGGCACCATTCTGCGTCCTCTGAATAGGCAAAATAGCGTTCGTCAAAAAGTCCTACGTTTTGAAGTGCAACGCTTCGCACTGCCATGCAACAGCCGGAAATAAAACGGGTATCAACCGCCTGGTCGTATTGTCCGGTATCTGTCTCTCCCAGACCAGTGTGGCGAGGCTCAAGGGCACATCGGTACCATCTGGAACCGCCATACCAGATTCTATCTCGCGGTTCTGAGAAAAGGATCTTGCCTGTGGCAACGTCAACGTCAGGATGTTCTTTGAATTCCTCGAGGAGAGCGGCGAGACAATGGCGGCCAACGACTGTGTCGTTGTTCAAGAGCCAGATCACATCCATGCCGTCTTGAATAAACCTGCGGGCTCCGGCATTGCAGGGGGCGGCAAATCCCAGGTTGTCCCGATGCCTCACAAGCTCCACCTGTGGGAAGATACGGATGATCTCGTCCGGAGAGCCGTCAGTTGAAGCGTTGTCGAAAACAATGATACGATCGGGCTTACGCTCCGCGTCCATGAGCGAGCGTATGCAGCTCAAGGTGAGACTGCCCGAATTCCAATTTACCAGCACAACGCCTACTGTGAGCTCACGTCTTGAGGCCTGCATAGAGAATGATGCCATTGAAGATGGGTACGTTCAGTTCGACTGCTTGTGCGCCGACAGATAGAACTGGTCGTGCGATGCAATCAGCCATGAAAATGAAGCTGCAACTGCCTGAGTGAGACACGCAATAAAGAACTTCGGCCTGACTACATCTCTGATTGATGGATATCGATAGTCAGGATGTGAAAATGTTACGGCGTCAACGGTGAAGTGTTGATCGGTGAGGAGTTGGGACAGACCACGAGGGGTGAAATGCCAGTAATGCTGTTCCGGTGCCCAGGCCTGCCAACGCCTGCCCATGACTCTGGGGACAAACGCAGTGTGCAGGGGCTGGGCGACACAGAGCCTCCCCAGGGGCGCAAGCAGCAGCATGCAATTACTGAGACAGGTCTTGGCATCCTGCATGTGCTCTAGAACGTGACACATGACAACAAGATCGTAGCGGCCCTCGTGCGTTTTAGCCCAGTCGGTAACGTCCGCATTGTGAACGATGAGTCCACGATTAATGCAAAGCTGTCGCGTGTCATGATCAATTTCGATACCCTCAACCCTTGCACCCTCGCTTGCCATTGCATCCAGCAGATACCCTGCGCCACAGCCGATTTCCAGAACGCGTGTTCCAGCTAATGTGTGACACTTGCGGATGAAGTTGCAAAAATGATTTGCGTATCCTCTCCGGCGGGTCTCCTCTCTGGCGAAGATTCCAGCATTATTCGCGTGGCCTGCCGCGTAGTCGGAGGTGGTGAAGTGGGGTGGTGGCCAGATGTGCCCGTTATGGCACCTGGTACAAAAGAATACAGTTTGACCGGTCTTGAATCTGACGACCCGATCCAGGCGATTTGCCCCGCACAAGGGGCAATTTCGCGGCAGGTCATTCTGGACTTCGTTTGTCATGTATAAGTCCCCCTGTTCATGCTTGCGAGGGCGGGACGGCTATCTCACGGTTTGCGGTATTGGGAGATCAGACGATCTTTTGCCTCGCGATACTTGTCATTAACCGGGCAACCAGGGGTGTTCTGCTTCTCCCAGAGTTTGACGTGCACAAGTGCACGGTAGAATGCCATCATTATACTCAGAAAGAAACCCCTGTGTCCGTCTCGCAGTCCGCCGCCTATAATGTACCGGAGCAGAAATTCCCTGGTTGCCGCCCCGCACATTCTGGCGACAGAGAAAGCTTTCCCGGTTTCCGAGAGTCGCTGCGCCTCGATTGATGTGTACCTATTGAGTTTGGAGACGAAGTCGGCGGAGTCAGCGTAAGCAAAATGCTCAACAGCATCTTCTTCCAGGGCTGCCAGGCGCAATACCCTGGCCGAAGGAGAAACGGCCATGTATGAGTGGAGAGTGTCAGTGAAATCGATCATTCCCCTACGGAACAGCCTGGGATGATAGTCCGGCCACCAGCATGCGTGTTTTATCCACACGCCCATGATATGGGTTTTGAATGGCATATAGACCACGTCGGCGTAGTTGTCGCAAGTAATTGCCCGAAGCTTATCGGATAGACCTTTCGGGATCATTTCGTCGGCATCGACAATAAGGATCCAGTCGCCGGTGGCTTTCTCGACGGCAGATTTGCGTGCTTCATCAAAGTTGGGGATTACCGGATGAGTATGGATCTTGTCGGTGTATTCTCTGGCAATTGCCACCGTCCTGTCCTGGCTTTCCATGTCGACGAGGATGATCTCGTCGCACCAGCGCAGCGTGTCCAGGCAGTATCGGATGTTGGCTTCTTCATTTCGGGCGATTATGACTGCTGATATCCGTGGCATGTTCAGTCCTTTCTTTCGACCTGATCCGCCAGGATAGGTTCTGCATCCGGTCCCGGTGGCGAATTCTGTCCACGGCCAATACGTCGCACGCTGGCGCGGCATTCGCGGAGGAAATCACGGATACCAGCCAGCGCAAATCCTACAGGAGAATTGTAGTGCAGGATAAGCCTTTGGAACCGGGCCAGCTCCTTTGGTGTGTGCTCAAGAGTGTAGGACTTATAGGGTTTGTCGGATAGCCAGTATGAATCGTCTATAAAACCCTTTTGCTTGCAGTGGCGATACAGTTGTGTGCCCGGAAGGATCCAAAGCTCTCCGACACAGCCGACTTCATCAGGTCTGGTACGTCTCAAGAAACTGACAGTATCCTGTATGCTTTCAGGAGTTTCTCCTACGTTGCCGACTATTATCAGTGCAGTAACCAGAATTCCGGCCTCTTTCGCGAGAGCTATGGCGCTCTCGGAAGTTTTGATATCATTTTCCTTTCCCATCTTTTCCAACAGGAGAGAAGAACCAGTCTCTATGCCGAATGCGATCTTGTAACATCCGGCCTGTTTGAGTCTCTGCAGGACTGCTTTGTCTACACAATCGGTTCGTGTTGTGACATGGAATACGATGTTCAAGTTGCGGGCAATAATCTCGTCACAAAGTGTGATAGTGGCCTGCTTGTCTACAGTCATGCTGTCGTCGGCAAAACAGAGATGGCGGACCCCGTAGTCCCTATAAAGCATCTCAATCTCGTCTGCCATTGCTTTGGGAGATCTGTGCCGCCAGCCCTTCCATATCCACCAGGTCGAACAGAAGTCGCAGTGCCCCTTGCAGCCGCGGGAAAAGATAACCGATATCCGCGGGACTTTCTTGAGGTCAATGCCTCTGAATATTCCTCTATCGATAGGCGGATATCTTCTCAAGTCAACCAGATGCCACGCCGGCAGTGGAAGGTCATCGAGATTATCAATGTATCGTCGATGTTCTGTAGTGACCACAGTCTTACCGTCGCGGAAGGCCAGACCGGGTATTGTCCCCGGTGCCTTGCCCTGTACTATTTCAAGGAACGTCTGTTCACCTTCTCCCAGGACAGCAAAGTCCAATGCCTGGCAAGTCTCCAGCAGTTGTTTGTACATGATGGTCGGATGCACCCCTCCCATTACCACCGTAGTGTGCGGGATGATGCTTTTGGCCATGCGTGCGATCTCCATCGCCTGCACTCGTCCCGGTGTCAGACACGTTATTCCAATAAACGATGGACGAAGCCGTTCAATAGCGGTCTTGACAGCTTCTTTGCCGTCAATGCAGCCGTCCACGACCTGCACCTCGAAGCCGTTCTTCAGCAGTGTTCCTGCAATATAGAGCAGACCTAGCGGCGGGCTGGTGAAGCCGGACTGTTCCGTTCCATAAGGATTTATGAGGAGTATCGATATCATGGAGATGCCCTGGTGGCTCCGAGAATTTCTCTGATGAAGGCATAAAGTTCCGATACAAGACATCTTTGTACTGCCAGGACAAGCAGTAGATATGCGATGCAGCCTGAAGCAGATAGTGCGATAACTGAGAAAGGGCCGGGCTCAAGTATGCAGGTTGCTGACTTGAGTGCTGCGCCGACAAGAATGGCTGCGGCGCACTGGAAACGTATGTTTCTCAAGATGTGTACTGGTACACCGGAAACGTCAAGAACCCGTTTGTAGACGACAAAGAAGATCACGGCAATTACGGGTTGGCTGAATGCCACTCCGCTGAAGCCGAAAAGTATGACGAACGGCACTCCCATGCCCCACTCAAGCAGCAGTAGAAGTACTGACATTTTCAGGAGAGTCTTTGCCTCGCCGAGTGCAAGTATTGCACTGTACAACGGAAGCATTATGCCTACCACAAAAGGTGAGGTGCAAAAGAAGTAGAAGGCGACGATGCCTGGTAGCCACTTGTCCGAGAAGATCAACCGTGTTAATTCCGGTCCCAGTGCAAACAGTATTGCCGTTACAGGAAACATGATCAGTGTGATCATGCGGATTGATCGGTCCACGGCGCGCCCCAGCATGACCGGGTCACGCTGCAGTCTTGAAAAAGCAGGAAAGGCAACCCTCCCGAAGCTACGGGAGAAGACCATTGGTGAGAACGCGAAGTCTCGCCCCCAGTTTACGAATCCAACTGCCGCCGCTCCAGAGTGGATGCCGACGAACAGTGGTGTCACGGAATCTTTGATGAACAGGACTATGTTGTTGGCCTGATAAGGTAACCCGAACCGAAGTAGGTCCTTCAAGGTTCCGAATCTACAGGACAGAGTGGGACGCCACGAGGAAAGAATGTAGACCAGCGTAGTACCGGAGAAACTGCGGGTGATTGCGGCAATAATGAAGCTCCATACACCCATTCCGGTCAGGGCAAAGCATATCGCAACGACCTGAAAAATGAGACTTTCGGCAATGTCCACCCATGCTATGCGTGAGAAATCGAGGCTTCTCTCCATCAGGATCGCGGGCACAGTCCTCAAAGATGAGAAGAACAAACTCAGGGCCATTCCGCGTATCAGCCATGTTCCATCGAGGGGCAGGGAAGGGTAGATGTGAAAGGCCAGGGATGCGGTGGCGCAGATCAGAAGAATTGCCACAGCAACAAGTATTTGCTGCAGCCAGAATATGGCGGAAAGCTCTTCTTTTGTCAGTGGCTCCTTTTTCTGGATAAGGGCAGCTCCAATACCTACATCGCTGAATGTGGAGAAGAATTGAACCACAAAGGCGGTTATTGCATAGAATCCGAAGACTTGGGGATCGAGGATCCAGGCCAGTACGATGTTTCCTGAGAAAAGTATTCCATAGACGATGAACTGTCTCCGCAGCATCGAACCAATGCTGGCCAGAGATTTGCGCCGCAGTTCGACTAATCCCGTTGAGTTGTCTAAGAATGAGTGGTCATTCATTGCATGATCTGAATTGTGTGAGGAGTCCGGTGCGGCTGGAAATGAAGAGTATGTCACTTAAAAAGCGGACAATCGTAACAAGGGAGCTCAAATCGCGTGTCTCTTTCCTTGAATCCGCTGGCAAACCATGTCCGTGCGGCCACAAACTTGTCATTGTTCCAGATTTCCTCGAAAGACGACGACATGAGATTGCCGAAGCTATACCTGCCCAGACAACAAGGCACCACCGTTCCGTCGTAATCAACCATGAAAGACCCATAGAGAAAGAAACATGCTGATTTCGGCTTCATGGGCTTAGCGGTGAAGGCCGGTGTTCGTGTTACTTGCAGCAATGCATTCGCTCTGGTGGTGAACCTCTCAACTCCCATCTTCAAGCACATACGCTCAATTTTTTCGATCTGGTCCTGGTTGTAATCGAAGACGATTGACTGTACTTCGATGAGGGGAGTTCGGGCACCTCGTTCTTTCTTCCTGCGGATGAGAAGTTCTAGATTGCTGAGCACTTGCTGAAGGTTTCCTCCGATGCGATACCTGGCGTATGTTTCCTGATCGGCGCCATCGATGCACACGAGGATCCAGGTCAAACCTGAGTCGATAAGTGCGTCCGCATCAGTCTTGCTGAAAACATGAAAATTCGTACTGATGCTGGTTGAAACGTTCCGCTGCGAGACGGAGCGGATCATATCGTAGATGCGGCGGTTCAAAAGCGGTTCCCCAAACATGTAGGCCGTGGCCTTGATAAAATACTCAAAAGGAAGTTTTTCCAGCAGTGCTGAAAAAACCGTTTCCGACATTATTCCACCTCCGGTATTCCCGTTCGGGTGGCAGGCAGGACATCTTAGATTACATAAAGTTGAGGGGTCGAATTTCAGAATCACAGGCTTGTGTTTCAGTACGGTTCTGCGTCTCTGGTATTCTGCGTAGATGCCGACTGCGTTCAGAAGTTTTCTTGCCGTCAGCTTGCGGAGTGCGGGCAGTTGGCGCATTGCCATCTGGCGCAAGTTTGAGTATTCAGTAAGAGCCTTGGTCTTCATGTGGTAGTAATGTTTGTAGAGCGCCGGATTTGTCGATCAATCGATGTCGACGTTTTCCGGCACTGCCCGCTGACTGGTATCAGCGGGCACGAATCGGAGAGAGAACTATTGTGTGCTAGAATCTGCACAGTGCCTTCAAGACCTGCGAATCGTTGTGCAACTTAACAGACTCCACGCA
>JBAXMA010000009.1:0-24383 GCA_037134535.1 bacterium | reverse complement strand
GCGCTGGCTCTTGAAGGCGTGGAAATAGTCTGCGCTTGCCCATTCTACGAGTGCACGCGTCAGGAGGGCATCGGCCTGCAGCAGCAGGTCCTTCTGGGCTACAGCGGCATCGGCTATCCGGGATGAGATTGCTATTGCCTCGGCGTAGGCGCCGATGCGCTCCTGTACCCGCGCGACATCTAGCTGCGCCAGCAGCGCATCACCGGGCGCGTTGGCTTCGGCTGATAACGCGGCTGCCCGGCTGAAGGCTTGATCGGCCTCGAGATAACGGTTCTGCCGCTGCAGATAGATTTTTCCCTTGCGGCGGAGTTGTCGGGCTTCCGCAACCTTGTCGGCTGAGTCGGCAGCCATGGAAGCCGCCAGATCGTATATGGTCAGTGCTTCCTGAAAACGTCCGCCGTTCTCAAGGGCAACGCCCGACCGGGCAAACATGTCAGCATGCTTCTTTGTGTTACCCAGCCGTTGATACATGGCCGCCGCATCAGTATACGCTTTGTACGCCAGGTCGAATTTACGGTCATCGTTAAGGAACGATCCGTACCGGCTGAGCTCCTTTGCAAGAGCCTCGGAATCCCCTCCGGAAAGGCGGACATCAACGGCTTTGCCGGCGGCCTCTACGGCCTGATCCCACCGCTCCAGTTTTCCTTCAACACTGGCGAGCAGACTGGCGGCCTCAGCGATCTCGCCTGCCGGCTTGTTCAATGCAACTCTCAGGCGGAGGAGTCGACGGAGAGGCGCGACTGCCCCGGCCATGTCGCTGCGTTCCAGACATGTCTTCACCAGTCCGCTGTCGCGGGCAATCCAGGCTTCTGCCAGATCCGGCATCACGGATATCGGTATGACAGGCGCAATCCATATCTGCCCGTTGACGTTGAGTGTGGCCGCTCCGGTTGCAGCCATGAGAGCTGCCAGCGACTCCTCCATAGTCGCCCGCTCTGTGTCAGTCGCGCTCTTGGGCGATTGAATCACGGCAGACACTTCGTTCAGAGGCGGCAGTCGGCTGAAGACGTTTCCTGCATGGATGTCGGTTGTATCAAGCTGCCAGCGTGTCGGGCTTGGCCTGGTGGCCGTCAGCGGAACAGTCAGTCTCAATTTGTCCGCGCCGACGAGAGAATTGCGCAGATCTTCGGGGAAGTGGAGTACTACTGCATTGGCTGCCGGCCATTTGGCGATGCCTGTTCCAATGTCAAGTCGCGGATCTTCAATGCGAGTATACGTTGTTTCGAAAGTCAGCATGTTGACCACCGTTGTACTCTTGAGGAGTTTCTTCGTCAGGCGGTCACCCAGCACGAACAGGAGATGTACCCGGTTTTCGAGATCCGACCATGCAGCATTGGTTTCCAGCTTTGTCAGCCCGTCTTTCGTCCACGCGACAGTATGGCCGCCGGAGGAGAGAACCAGTGCCGTTCCACCGGGGAACCGCTGATCGGTGTCCAGTAGAACGCAGGCATCCTCGAACGGTGTGGCCTGCGGATTCAGAAGCAGTGCACCTGGAAATTTCTGTGCGCGGCCGTTTGCCAGATGTGTGCTCATTCTGATACGCGCTTTTTCTATAGCGTCTCCATCGGCCGTGGCGAATTCCGATAACGGACGGGCACGAACGCGCTGGATTGCATCTTGCAGTTCGCTTCGAAGTGCAATTGCTGATTCCATAAACGACCTGTTGCCATCATTGCCGGCTTCTGGTTGGGGCACATAGGCACGGAATATAAGCTTCAACCTGGCGGCGCGCCAGCGTTCTGCAATCGACCAGGCCTTGTCCCATGCACCGGCGGAGATCTGATCACCAACCGACAGCTGCTCGCAGTGGTGAAGAAGCTCTGCAGAAGGGTCAGCGTCGTCATCTGCGGTTCCTGGCAGAAGATTCTCAAGCTCCTTGAGGACAGCATTGGCATCTTCGGCCGGGGTGGTTGATACCAGCGTTCCCTGGGCGCGCAACCACCAGCGGAGCGCAGGGAAACCGTACCTGTCAGCTGCGGCGAGGCCATTGTTCATAAGGGTTGCCGCATCCCCGGGTTTACCGAGCAGGATTGCCTGCCGGATGAGCAGCGCGTGTCCCATAAGGGCTATACGTTTAATCTCACCACCATCGCGTGAGGTTGCGGCCATGTCTATTGTCTGTCGTGCGAGTTGCACGGCCCCTGCGGAAAGCCCGGCAGCCCTGATGGCGCTGAGCGGGTCTTTCGTCCTAGCGGCTGCGCCGTTGGACATACGTTCAAGGACGAGTGCACGCGCCAGCATCACCCGTGAACGCTGGACTCCCCACTGCAATATGTACTCGGCAGTTTTAGAATTTCGCAATTCAAGTGAGGATCTGAGTGCTGTTTCGAGACAGGTCAGAGTATCAACCGGTGCGATGACCTGCTTTACGGACTTCTCTGCCGCAAAGAGCCAGGTGCCTGCTAATTGGCTGGTTGTGAATGGTGGATTATTCCCGGCCAGCGCCAGTTCGGTCAGGCGCGGCAGGGAAAGCGAAAGTGCATTGGCATTATAATTGATCTCGCCACGGACTTCGTACCTGGCGGTCTGTATCGCTTCAAGAAGTGTTTTAGCGGACTCTTCACGATTACCGCAGTTCTGCAGATTATAGGCCAGCCGGTCGAGGGCGACCAGTCGTGCAGTGGTATAATATGCCACGGTTTCGTCCCTGGCCGGAACAGGAGAGGCTATTTGCTCGCGCAATCTGACCACCGCTTGTGCGGGAAGACCCAGATCCTCGAATACACGGGAGAGCGCAGAAAGAATCAGACGGCGTTCCTGGGCTGCGGAGAACCCGAGCATGGCACCACCGGTCTCATTATCAGATGAGACTGAGACATCGAGCTGGAACATGCCGCCAGACTTTGATTTCGCTTCCGGGACAGTTCCGGCATCGAGGACCAGCAGGGCTTCATTCAGGGCGACAGCGGCGGCGTTCAGTGACTTGTCGCGGTCCATCCCGCTCTGGCCGAGAGCCAATCGATGCAGCGCGAATCCGGAGCTTCGCCATGCCCTGACCCTGCTCGGGGATCTGGGAGCGGCTGTCTGTGCCACGACGGCAAATGCCGAGGCTGATTCTGCATACCGGCCCGCATTCAGCAAGGCAAGAGCTGTCCGGTCCTGGAGTTCAGTGCCAATCTCTCTCGCCTGCTCGGGGTTGAGCAGACCTGCGGTAATGATCGAAGGAATCAACTTCACTGCCTTGCCGAAGGATGTAACTGCATCATTGGGCCTGGAAGCGCGCGAGAAAGCGATTCCCGCCGACCTGGCCATGAGGAATTCGTTAGCCGGAGAGTCAAATGGAATTCCAAGCTCCAGGCGGCGTTCGAAAAGATCAGCAGCCCGGTGGTAGCTGGAGACGGCAAGCGCGGCGTTGCCGGAGTTGATAAGCAATCTGGCGTAGTCTACGGTCCGCACCTCGCCAGCAGCATTGAGGAGGATCAGCGCACGTTCGTATTCGTTCAGAGCCGCCGCCCGCCGTTCGGGGCGGTTCTGAAGCCGGCCGAGATGTTCATGCACAAAGCCGAGGGTCTGGTGAAAGTAGGGCACTGAGCCGTTCAGTGTGATAGCACGTTCGAGTTGCGGGATTGTGTTCTCCGGCATTGGCTTGGCGTAGGTGAGGGCAAGTCCGTAAATGTATTGATCCAGGGCGCTGCCGGGAGCTTTTCCAGCTTTTGTCTGGTACGCTGCAATCTGTCTGGAGTCGAGCAGACCGCAGCGCGACTGAGCCTCAAGTACGCCGCGCCATGCCTCGACAAGGGCTGGCTCAAGTTGAGCAAGCTCTGAAAAAGTGGCCAGCGCCATTCGCGCATCGCCAGCAAGGAACTCATAATTGCCCTTTGCCAGGTATTCATTGATGCGCTTTTGTCTGGCCTGTCTGTAGAGTGCCGGAGCGCCACCGAAGAGCTGGTCGCGAAGCTTGATGGTAATGGAGTCAAAGACCTCGATAGCTTTCTGGTATTCACCGAGCTGGGCGAGGAGTCCGCCAAGTTCGAAAGCGGCCCGCGCGGCGAGGCGCGGGTTGGTGTCGGCCGCACTGATCATGCCGGTCCATGTATCCCTGGCCCCCTTGGTGTCGCCGCTCACGGCGGACAGTCGCCCTTCGAGCAGGGCGGCGGCTGAACGTACTCCTGCGAGCGTGTCGGTACGCAGTTGCTTGAGCGTCTGAATTTGCTTTTCGGTGTCCAGTTCAGCGCTTATCGCGATGCTGGCCAGCCGGACAGCCGCTTCTTCTGACAGATCCGCCTGGTCACCGAAGTCGGCGACGATTGCGCGGTACGCAAGCACGGTCTGATCCGGTATGCCGAGACCCGTATAGATTTCGCCCCTCAGGAGAGCAGCTTGCCCCAGCAGGCGCCGCGGAGTACCGTTGATTTGTGCAATCTGCTTTGCAGCGGCTAGTGCGCCAGTTGAATCTTCATGTGTCAGTCCGATTCTTGCCTGCTGCAGGAGAATCCTGGCTCTGAGCGAAGGAGGCAGGTCGGGTGATGAACCGGCAAACGCGGTCAGGCGTTTAACTGCGTCGTCAGTTCTGACTTTGATCTCGGCGGGCGAAAGCCGGTCGCGCCCGGATTTAGCCAGTTCGAGGACCACTCTGCGGTACGCAAATTCAACGGCAGTTGCCTGTGTCGGCTTGGATTGTGCCTCAACGAATCCAAGCATGGAGAGGGCTTGTTCGGGGCGGTTTGCCGATTCAAGAATGTCAGCGGCCTGGAAGATGGCTGACAGGCCGTTCTCGCTCCCTGGATCAAGGAGATAAGCCTGCCGCAGGTATGATACCGGAGTGTATGGATCGAACGGGAAGTCATCCCACATACGCGAGGCCACTCGGATGGCATCAACAGAGTTTGTCAGTCTGGCTATTTCGAACGGGGTCTCAACAACGGCAATGTCAAGATCGTCACGTAGCGAGAGGCTGAGGACAAAGGTCTTTCCCGAAATCCGGGGTGAATTGAGGCCGGCAAGCGGCGGAGTGATCTGCCGCCATGTTACCCCATTGCCGGTCGTCGTCCAGGCAGTCCGGTGGTCGTTCTCATTAAAAATTCCGTCTCCGTTGGTGTCATCGGTTACAAGTACCCATGGCTCGCCCTGGGATGCAGGTGCGGAGATTACGCAAGCATTGAACGGTGGCGGTAGATTTGTGGCTGTATCCGGCGCGGCGTATTCATGAGGCGTCCAGTTGCCGGCTTCAGCAGCCATGACCTTGCGTGCACCATCAGGTTCCTGTGCATCATAGATCAGGATCGGGCGGGAACCTGCGGGATGCCAGCGCGGATTGCTGTCCCGCTGGCCACGTTTGGAAACCCGGATTGGATTGCCGTCAGGATATTGCATTACCCACACATCACCGAATGCGTCCTCCCTGGTTGAAATCCACGCAAGCCATCTGCCGTCGGGCGATATCTGGGGCGAATGGTCGTCGCCAGGATTTGGCGCAAGCACCCGGGTGGCTGAAACCGATCCCGGTGTCAGAGGCGCGGTGAACAATTGCTTGTCGCCTGTGCGTTCAGAGACGAAGACAACCCATTTGCCATCGGGGGTAAGAGTGGAAGAGTAGTCGTTTTCCGGGACGGAGGTGATCAACCTGAGATTGGAAACGAGATCTTCACGGGCAGCAACCGGCATCGGTGCAAGCAGTGGCAGTAGCGAAACGGCAATTACAATTCTATGGAATGAGTTCTTCATTTTCGGCGCCAGCTTTCATCTTGATTCTGGAGCCATGTTCCGGCCGGGGCTATTTCGTGGTTGAGCTGGGCAAAGATGAGTCCAATCTGGGCGCGCTGGTCTCCGGTGAGATTCGGGGTTGTGGCGGCGAGTCTTTCAATGATTAAACGCCGATCGACATTTTCTTCCTCAATGAGTTTCCGGACCTGGTCGCCTGTAAGCCCCGCGACAGTTTCCGACGCAGCCTCTTTTCGTGCAACCAGTTGCCCGCTATTGCCTTCTCCCGCAATACCAGCGGCCAGAATGCGCTGTATGTCGTCCCTGTTGTATTCACGGTTGCGCATGGCGGCGCAGGCTGCCCGCTGGCTGTCCGTTGCTGCTGGAGGCGTCTTCAGTGAACCGCTTTCGTCCACGCCACGGACACTGCTGTAAATCATCAGGTCTTCGCCAAGGCTTTTGTATGCACCCAGGACCTGTTTTTCCAAAGCTGTCTGTTCACCGACGACATTCAGGTTGACGTTGACCAGCGAACTGGCGCAACCGGCGGCAATCAGCGTCGCGGCCAGTATTATGCAGTTGTATGTCTTCTTCATTTCTTCTCCTCTTCGCTTCATTGCCGTGCGGGGGCCAGTCCCTTTTCCAGTTCCGTCAGATCGTTCGTCATCAGCAACAACAGCGCCCCTCTCAGGACATTCAGCTGATGCTCGGCTCCCTCAAGTTTGTACACCCCCATTATATCGCTGAGCGGCGCGGAATCAAGCACCTGTAGCGGTACCTTTATGCCTCCCGCGATGCGGAGTTCGGCGCTGATTGTCACCAGTGAGTTGGCAAGAGTGAACTCGGCACCAATCGGCGTGCCCATAGTCAGGGCCGTAATGGCGCTCTGGAACTGCGGAGTTTCCTGGCGCGAGTCCATTGCCTTGAGAACGCGCATAAGGGCTTCCTTTCCTATACGCATGGTCCTGAGTTTGAGGGCCAGGTAATCAAGGAGCATGCCCCTGGGGTTAGGAGGAAGAATCATTGAAACATCTGCCACGGCATTTATGTCGCCATCTCCGGGGTTCTTGAATTCCAAGCCGGGGAAGAGGGCACCGCCATTGAGGCCGGTAATGGTAAGTTTGGCTGCAAGTTCCGGATCGCGTCCCTTCATGGAGAGTGAACATGCAGCTTCGGTAGGCCCCCCGATCATGTCTGGCACCGCCAAGGATATCTTCATTCCCTGTTCCAGTCCCTGGAGGCTTATCGCAGTCTTGTGTATTGCCAGAGAGAGTTTGGGAGACTTGAAGTTGATGGAGTCGATCATGATTCTCTGCGATGGTGTGGATATGGGTTGGCGACCTTCGCCGGGCGCAAGGAATGTCTTGGTGACGTTCCAGGAACCATTTACTCCGCCGATCTTGATTATGTCCGCAAAATCTATATTGATGTTGCTCAGGTTCAGGTTAGCCGACGCGGACAGGGATCGCAAAGGTGAGTTGTTGAATGCAATGGAGACACCGGCTTTCCCGCTGCTTTCAAGGCCCGGTACGAGACTGCTGACGCCTTTCAGATCCTGCGTGAATGAGGCAGTTCCGTCAATGTACAAGGCATGCAGCCATTTTACTGCATCGGTACCGGCTGTATTGGTGGATATGGCGGCTGCCAGACCGCCGACATTCAACCGCGCTGACGCGGAGGTTAGCAGGCTGTCTATGCCGAAGTCCTTGAGTTCAACTTCGATCTGGTTGAAGTCATGGACTGCCGCCGAGGCGGCGAGGTGAATGTTTGCAAGCGGCGGCACTTTCTTGTCGCCGGTAGCGACATTGGCCACCCGGCAGCCAAGCGAAGTCAGTATGTCGCGACCGCTCTCTGCGAGATCAACGCGCGCTGTGGCGTTGATGCCACTGACCGCAAGCTGTGTGCCCAGAATCATTCCGACATCATTTATGCAGACTGTTGCATCGCCTGCGATTGGCAGCGGATCACCAGGAATAAAACCAGCCTTGGGAAGTGTTCCGTGAATATTGACTGCGCCGCTGATGCCGCCGGACAGTTGCGGCAGAACGATGACGACGTTGGTTGAACGGATCTGCACCATTGCAAGAACGTTTGACAGGCTGCTCAGTTTCATGCCGGCGGCAACTTGCACCACGCCGTTTGTCCAGTTAAAGAAAGGAGCACAAGTGGCTTCGAAGAAATTACCGAGAGTGAGTTTTAGATTCTTGCCTTCAAATGTACTGTCTTTCAGTCTGGCGGAAAGGCCGCCACTGAATCCGATGGGGGGTACGGTCAGTTGGAGGTCCGGTGAGGCGAATGCCAGCCCGCTGACTTCGGCCCCCGCGATGTCATAGAAGACAGTGCCTGGCGGAACATACCGGGTCTTGGCAGCCAGACTGCATTTTCCGATCGTTACGCCCATCGTTCCCTCGAGAGCCGACAGACCGGTGTGTGCGTCGTCAGCGTAGGTCAGATCAGCCGGCGACGCCGGATCCATGGCGATATCGAAATGCCGGCGGTCAATGAAATCGCAAAGGCTTATGCCAATTTTGCCGGCTGCCACGTCGAGGGAATTAATTTCAGTTATGAGCTCGCCTTTGACCTTTAAGAAGGCAGCGGGTCCATCCGAAGACTTCGGCAATGCCACGGAAGTATTCAGCGTTATACGGCCGGCAATGCCCAGCGTACCGTCGAAGCCTGGTCCGGTGGCCGGCGTATTGGTGCCGGCATTTGATTCACCCGGTGTATTGGTCTCCTTGGACGGGTCGCTGATACCTGGTGACGATGTGGTGCCCGTAACTTTGATGTCTTTGATCGTCAAAGTGGAAGAGATGTTGAAGTTTGTGAAACCATCATCATGGTTCGCCGTAAGCCGGAGATCCAGCTCTCCGCCCAGGTCCGGCAGAACCGGGGAGAGGTTGAGTGCCTTGTTCACTTGTGTAATCAAGGTCATGGGCAGTGCGATGTGAACTACGTTTGGCCGTCCGCCGGCCGCAGATGCATCAAGGAAGATTGATGCATTCGTGCCGCCGCCGCTGTCAATTGTCAGCACGGCTTTATTGATGGTGAGCATTCTGTCTGCATTGATCCAAGAGCGGAGATCGATTCCCAGTTCCCACGGAAGCCGTGTTTTGTTGAGCAGGATATCTCCGGCAAACTTTCCGGTCAGGGGTTGATTTCCACCAGGCCATTCGAGGCATACGCTGCCGCCCTCCAATCCTGCGGCCATGCCTTTCTGCAGGTCGACGAAGCGGATGTCGATGCGGTGCAGGTTGATATTAAGATTTCTGAGCGGCAGGACTGGTAGCTGGCTTGTACCGGACTCCGGTTTTGCGGGAGGTTTATTCGTGGCAGTTCCGCTGAACTTGGACAGGAGACTTACAAGGTTTGTTTCACCGCTCTTCGTTTTGACGAGATTGAACTCAATCTTATCGATATCGACCGAAAGAGAGTAGGGTGGCAGCATTGCGATCTTCGTCAAAGTCAGTTGCAGCGAGACTCCGCGGATGTCGACCAGCGGGTAACCTCCTTCACCTTCGATAGCAGGCAGGGAAATGCGACTGGCGTGGAGCGGGGTACGCCAACCGAAGGCGAGATCTTCGATGATGACCGGCCGGCCGATGAACTGGGTTGCTACGCTTGACAACTTGCGTTCAGCCGCACGACAGAAGAGCAGGGATGGTGCGATGGCTATGACCAGCACCAGAAGCGCCAGAACCACAACAACGCAGTACAATGTGCGTCGAAGCCATTTCCGCAGGCCGCTGCGGCGTGTCAAAGACTCGGCCAAGAGGCACCTCCCCACTGACCTCTCACGCATACAAGGTCTTTGATCGTTCCGTCTGAGCTGGAGCCCTACTTCAAGTGGGCGCTCATCATCTTCTGGAATCGTTCACGCTGTTCAATGCCGTTTTCACCGTTAAGTTTGCCTGCAAGCAGGGCGTTGAGCTTGTTGACACGCTCAGCCAGAGGGGGGTGTGTCTTAAACCATCCGCCCTTGGTGTCAGTCATTGTTTCCAGCTTCTTCAGGAATATTACGAGGCCCTTGGGATCATAGCCACTGATGACAGCAATCTCTGTTCCGACGGAGTCTGCTTCGTACTCGAACCCCTTGTCGAGGCCCTTGTCGAAAAGGGTCTTGGTTGCCTCGTTGACAAGTTCACCGTATTGGGCGGCATTCTTGTCGAATGCCGCGGCACTTTCCTGCAGTGCACTCACAAATGATGCACGGCGGTAGGTTTGGATCATATGCTTCTTTGCAATGTGAGCAACCTCGTGCGCGAGCACCCCGGCAAGTTCGGCTTCGTTCTTCATAACTTTCAGAGACCCGGTGGAGATGAAGATGTATCCGCCTGGCCCCGCGAACGCATTCGGGGTCGGATTATCGATTACGGCGAACGTGTAAGCCACCTCGGGCCGCTGACCATTGGCTGCAACAGTCCTGCCGACCAGGTTGATGTAACGTTGCAGATCTTCATCGGAGTTTCGTTTTCCGATCTGAGAATAGGCCTGAACAGCGATGCCTCCTCCCAGCGACCGTTCGCTCTCAAGAGTCATGGGTGTCACTGCTCCCGCCATGGACGTCGTGGCTTTTCCGATCTGGGCCGCCGTCTCGAAATCCTGTCCGGCGGCAAGAGCTCCGAGCTGGGCAAAGCTGCCCATGTCGGTCGTTGTGCAGGCAGGCAGAATAGCTACGGCGGCAAGTACCAGGCAAATATGGAGGCTGTTTCGATTGATCATTATTGAAGGCCTCCTTCTTTGCGGAATTGTTTAACATCAGCGGCAGAGATCTTTGCGCCGAGTTTTTCCATTGCCTCGACCCATGCAATAATAACCTTCGGATCAGCGGTGCCTTTTGCCATCGTCTTGGCAGCTTCAGACAGACCTCGACCTGACGCAGCACTTCGTCTTTCGTTTATGTCACGGTCATCGGTCAGTGCGAGCCCGCCAAGACCTCCGCCTGAGCTTGGCTTGTCGGCCGAAACAGCCAGTTTTGAGATGTAGCCTTTGCGGCCGTCTTCCAGTTGGACAGAATACCTGACACCTTCTTCCGTAAGGACCGTCAGTTTGGTTCCCTGATTCAATTCCGCAACCACAGCGCTTCCCGGGGCCTTGCCATCGCGGACCTCTGCTTTTGGCACCTGGACATACATAACTTTGGGTGCAGCAGCCATCGCTCCAGCTGAAATCAACCAGGCGACTGCCATCAGTATAGCGACCTGTCTTAGTCTCATGGGTTATAACCTTTCCTTGTTTGGATTCATACTTTTCTCCACGGAATCCATCGCTCCGGCCGTTAAATATGGACTCGCGTCACAACAGCAGAACCACAGATCGCACAATGACTGTTAAACTAACCACAAATTAGTGGAATAATCAAGCGTTCTCGATGCAGCCCGAGATAATTGCTACCCGCCATTTCGACCTGAATGAATGGTAGTCCCACCACCCCCCGAATATCAACAGGAAACAATTCGCGTTCTGCGGAGCTGGGTTTTCGGTTGACAAAAAAGATGAGAAAAGATGGCTCCTCCCGCTAATGTGTAGGCGGGTTTGTCGCGTGCGCGATGTCCCGAATATATATCACAGCCAGCATGGAGGAGCCGGGACGAATTAATACAAACTCACGACGGTTCAACTGAAGAATCCTCTGTTATGCGGCACTCATAAAGATATGAGTGTGGAATGTTATGAAGAAGAGGCCTGCCTGGAAGATGCTTCTAAGGCCGATTGCCTCTGCCTCGCTCAGAGTGATGTTGACTCTTGCAAGGGCGCCGTCGGCACCACTTTTCCTCGACAGTCCGATGTAGTAGCCGCCCTTTTCCGACCGCTGGAGTGAGATGACAGTGCTTGAAGTGCCGTTCTGGTGGAAGAGCCCGCTCCTGGCGCCACCGACCTTGTCGACGCGACCTTCCAGAACTGCCAGCATTTCACAGATGTCGGTGAAGTCGAGTTTGACCGTGAGTTTATGTTCCCAGTCGAAGCTTGCCGGGACCGATTTGTCGCCATCCCTGGATGCTGCGGTCTTCTGCGACGACATTTCCAGGAAGAAGCAGTTATACCTGTCGGCATCCTTCCGGTTCACCCTCGGCTCCAGTTGGAGAGCCGCGCCAGTCCCTGTGCTGGTTGGGTGGTAGATCACGAGTTTCTGTGCATGCAGTTTGGCAGTGATGTTTGTTTCTGTGCTATTCATTTGAATCTCCCTTTTGTTTTCTGAGAAGTTAGTTCGCAGCTTTCGTATTACGGCCCCAGTGTCCTCAATCTGAAAGAGT
The DNA here is from genome assembly GCA_037134535.1 of bacterium. Lineage (GTDB taxonomy): Bacteria > Verrucomicrobiota > Kiritimatiellia > SPBP01 > SPBP01 > JBAXKQ01. The sequence continues at coordinate 12,492 of JBAXMA010000009.1, read as the reverse complement.
CCACAGATTACGCTGATTATGCAGATTGGGAGGTGCAGTGATCTCTCTTTCCCCATATTCTGTCAGTGAAATCCGTTTCATCTGTGGACTCCGTTGTTTTGCATCGTATTGGCTCAGAACGGAGCGTCGAGTGCCGGTACCTCCTCTCTCTCAGGTTCTGCGGCAGCAACCGCCGGTGCGGCTGCCTGATCTGCCTCTTCCGCTTTTGATGCGCGGCCCAGGAACTGGATCCGGTCGGCGCGAACCCGTAACCGGCTTCGTTTTTCGCCCTTGTCGGTCTGCCATTGATCCAGTTGCAGACGCCCCTCGATGATCACCGGGGCACCTTTGGTCAGGTACTGCTGACAGGTCTCGGCCTGCCTGCCCCAGACAACGATGTCGGCAAAGCAGACCGATTCCACGACCTCACCGGCTTTGTTTCTGTATTTCTCGGACACGGCCAGTCCCAAATCGGATACCGAAAGGCCTGTCGGTGTCTTTCGCAGTTCCGGATTCCTGGTCAGGTTCCCCATTAAGAACACTTTATTCATAGCTCCCATAACTACCTCCTGTGTTGTTTGTAACCCGCTTTTGCGTTCGGGGCATCATGACCCCCTACTTACATAAGGAATTCAGGAGGACCGTTTTCCGGAAAAAAGTTGCAGAAAGTGCAAACAATCTGCTTTTGGACCGCAATAATTCAACAATTGCAATAAAATGACGGGCTGTTTCGTTATGTGGGTAAGGAGACGCGGGAATGCCGGAACTTACTCATTGGCTGATGTGGAAGGAGAAGTGCGCGCTGGCAAAGTGTCCGCCAGCCATGCAATCGGTTCTGATGTCATTCGTTCATAATAGGTTTTGCCGATATGTAACGCAGTACGCAGTGGCATTCGGTGGGGCTGTGTCGCCGACACAGCAAGACTCCTGGCATTGGTTCGAGACGTACTTTCAGCTTCATTCGACCAGAGCAGGCAAGTCATACAAAGAGTGGCTCTTTGCGAGAGGGGCTGAGGGCCTGGTGATGGCGGCAGAAGATGTCGAGAGCGGTGTATCTCTGATCTTACGTGATGTGGTTCGTGAGTATTTGCGGCACGAGCATTCCCCGAGACGTGTTCTTTCTCTTGATGCAGGTGAGCGTCCGGATAGCGAACAGGCGGGATTGAGTCTTAAAGAGCTTCTGCCTGACGATTTCGACACGGCGAACGAGGTTGAGCGCAGGGAGATGTTGAGAATAGCAGCGAGTCTTGCGGAGTCTGTCTTTGATGTGCTCTCCTACCGTGAACGAATTGTGCTCGTCGGGCGTGTGCTCGGTATTTCACTTGCCAGCGCAGGCATTCTAAAGTTCACCGGGTGTTGCAAAAGCGTCCTTGCCGCGGCACACAGGGCTGCGCTCACGCGTATAGCGAGCTGTGTCTCCACAGCCTATCCCGACGAATGCAGCGCCACAAAAGCAGCCCTGACCGTGGAAGTCTTCAATGTTGTAAAACGTCGCATTATTTCATGGGCACGAGTGGAAAAGAGCTTGTCTGAATTCCTTAATACAGTAGAGGTAACTGCGCAGGAGGCGTTCCGGGGCGGGATGAGTCGCGAACTGACTCATGAATTGGGTTAAGAGCCTGTTTGAAGATATGCGCGGCGCACCGTCATGCGACGGACTGCCGCGCTTTGCGTTGATTAAGACAGGAGATGATGCCAAAATGAGTGTCTTTCCGAAGACGGTTGCCCATAGAGCAAATGTCAGGAATCGTATCAGACTGAAGGCTTGGTTGAGTGAATGGGCGCTTGATCGGTCGATCCGGAAGACGGTATTGGCCGGGCATTCAGAAGGCTCGAAAAGGGCGATTGCTGCATTGGCTGAAAGCAGTACCTCCGGGCATTTTATCCCGGCGGAAGGGCACATTTTTGTTTTGCCTCCTGTGTCATCCGCTCTTTTGGAAGACCGGCTGCTGTATGTGCTGGTACTGAGGCAGGTTTTGGATGTGTTTCTAGTGGTGCCATTCAGCAGGTTTTTCACACCGGCTACAGATCGGGAATGGAGAACCGGGCTACGGGCCAAACCACTTCGTGTCCTGTGTTTGTGGAATGGACGCACGTTATCCGCGTCAGCCTTATCAGAGGGCTGGTTGACCACACGTCTGCCGCCGCGCAAACATGAGCAGACAGTGAAAGCCTATGAGCAGTCCGGAGGTCCATATGAATCTGGCGATGCTGGCTCAATAAAGGCATTCGGTCCGCCGCTGCGTCATCCGCTCGACCCGCGGCATGAGTATCTGGCTGAGGAGGCAGCGCTCATGGATGAGCATCTGCAGGCGATGGAATTGCGGAAGCAGGCACCGGAGTCCAGACCTCTCTACGAACAAGCTGCAGCTCCGCGTTTGAAGGCCGCAGAAGAACGATCAGATTACGGGCGTCGCGATGGCAAGCCGATGCGGGGTAAAAGGGGTAGGGTTTAAAGTCAGCTGGCGGATATTCAGCTTTGCCGGTGGGTTGGGAATCCTGTAATCTCGCCGGCATGAAATGGTTTATCGGAATAGCGGTCAGTCTGGTCATCATATTCACGGTGTCTTTCCTGCTGGCGGAGTCATTTGGTTTGACTGACCAGCGGGTTGTCACCGAGTGGCTGAAGACGGTCAGGGAAGATCACGGGGGGTCTTTGCCGGTTGCGCTGGTTATTTTCGGCCTTCTGTGCGGTGATCTTTTTCTGCCAGTTCCATCGAGCATTGTGATGACACTTTCCGGCTATCTTCTCGGATTTCCCTTTGGCGCGGCAGTGACTTTTGCCGGATCCATGTCGTCGGCTGTGCTGGGCTTCGGGCTATGCCGTCTATTTGGCCGCAAGGCGTTCGTCAGGCTGGCTGACTCGGGTGATACTTCAAGAGTAGAGAGGTTTATGAGCCGCTACGGCGAGTGGGTAATCGTCCTGAGCCGGTCGGTTCCGATGCTGACAGAGGTGGTCAGTTGTCTGTCCGGGCTGAGCGGAATGTCGTTTTTGCGTTTCTTTCTGCTTTCGGTCGCAGGAACGTTACCGATTTGCATGGTCTATGCATGGGCTGGATCAACTTCAGGTGGAGCGCCGACCGGGATGGGATGGGCAGTGCTGCTGGCATTCGTTATCCCCGGCATCGGCTTCGGGATAATGAGGCTGATGACAAGGAATAGCGACGGGGCAGCTGAATAGTTTCGCCGGCCTTATTACTTTCCGAGCGCCTTCTGTTTGAGTTCTTTGTAGCGGCGTGTGTAGCGGGTCCCGAGCTGTGCTTCACGGTGATCGAATCCGAATGCGCGTCGTTTGATGGCAAGGACAGGCGGCGCCTGAATGCGCTTGGCAATGCCCATTCCCTGGTATTGTGTCCACCATCGCTCGAGATCGTTTATGAAAGTGCTGGCATCAGGAAACAATGCAGCAGTTTTTCCTTCGTAACCGATATTCTGCTCCAGTGTCCCCTTGAGATACCATTCCAGCGCCTCCTCAGGTGTTGTGCGATTCCATGCCTCAACCCAGCTGCGGAACAGGCAGTCATGATATGGATAGATAAGCGGATCGCCTTTGCCCATTTCTATGTTCTGGTCCGGGCTCAGTTCTGCGGATGGTACAATGTCGAAACAGCCTTGTGGAATGACTTTGCGGCAGAAGACTTCTTCATTCATGTATTTCGACATGGCATAGACTTCGCCCTTCCAGATGTCGGCGATGTTGGCTACATACCCGCCGAGATCACCATAGAGCGTGGTATAACCCACGGTCATTTCTGACTTGTTGGCATTGCAGGTAAAGGCCCCGCCGAACGAGGCAGCCAAGGCGGCCAGGAGCCGGGAAGACCGGTCGCGTGCCTGCACGTTTTCCAACATGAATGACGACAGTTTCAGGGTGCGCTGCAGTTTGCCGTCGGCATTGGCGATGTGGAGCCCGCTCACCTGCGAGGACGTAAGAAGCACGCTGTCTTCAATTGGGATGTCTGCATAGAAACATCCGAGATTTCGAGCCAGCTCTGCGGCGAGATTGCGAGTGATGGCCGAATTGTGGCGACTTGGCATGTTTACGATAAGAATATCTTCAGCACTGAGGATCTGGCTGTAGATTGCAGCCACTAGTGATGAATCGATGCCGCCAGAGCCTCCTATGACCACTCTGGATATTCCGCAGGTGCTTAGGAATCGCTTGGTGCCGTAAGAAATGGCCCGATACATATCACCGATCGAGTCGTCTGTGAGGCTGATTGGTGTCCCGAATGCTTTGCCGCCGCCCAGGGGCATTTCGATCTCAAGGACGCCTTCCTTGAAGGGTTCCAGATTGGATGCCTGGTTGCCGAACCCGTCGTAGATACAACTTTGACCATCGAATGTGAAAATGGTTTTGCCGTTGTTCTGTATGCCGGTGTTATTCACGTAGGCCAGGGGGCGATGGAGCTCTGACGCTGCGTCGGAGAACACACGATTCCTTTTGTGATTCTTGTTCACGGTGTACGGGGAGCAGCTGATGTTGACAAAGAAGTCAGCTCCTTTTGTTCCGAGAATACGCAGAGGAGAAATCCCGTAATCCAGATCCCATCCGTCTTCGCACAGGACGCAGCCGATCGAGAACCGGGCGGTCCGAACCGGCGCTACAAGATCATTGGGCGTCTTTCCAGTCTCGATCGCAAGTTTACGGATGTCGTAGAAGTGCCGGCTGTCGTCGAACTCGCGGTAGTTCGGCATCAGGGTCTTAATCACAAAGTCATAGCCCAGCGAGTTGTCAGGCTTCAGGAATGTCCGGTTTTCGGCAACGAAGCATGCGTTGTACTTCCGCACACGGCCATCCTCGTTGACCTTGCTCCGGTCGACTCCGACATTACCGAAGATTACGAGCAGGCCATCGGCCGCATTACGTATCTCCTCCCCGCAGGCTTCACAGTCGCGCAGAAATGCGTTGCGCTCCCACTCGTCCCCCAGAAGGTATCCCGGAACAGCCATCTCGGGGAACGCGATTACCTCTGCTCCGGCCGCACGCGCTTCGCCTATCAACTGCAGAATTCTGTGCGTGTTGTCGGCAGGGCGACCAGGCTGGATCTCCATCTGGGCGAGGCAAATTCTTATGGTAGCGGGCATTTTCATGGCCAATCCTTCCTAACGCTGTTGATTGAGCCGTACTAATATACCCGCAGCGGTGTCAGGTCAAGAATCGTAACGATAGCCGACGCCATGAATGGTTGTGATGACGCCGGGCTTGTCGGGTTTTGTTTCCACCTTCTTGCGCAGTTGTGCAATGTGCTGGTCAAGGGTGCGGGTTGTTCCGAAATAGTCGATGCCCCATACCGCGTTGAGAAGCTCGTCTCTTGTAAGAACCTTACCGGGGTTCCGGCGGAAGAAATCCAGAAGTTTCACTTCCCGGTCGGACAAGTCGAAGGTTTTTGTCCCGACGCGTGCCCGGTATTCACGCGCATCGATTTCTGCCTTGCCGAATTTGAAAATGTCCGGCATGACTGGAGTGTCTTTCTTCTTCTGTTCCGTTACAGACTGGCGGGTCCGGCGAAGCGCCGCGGCTATTCTGGCAAGCAGCTCATGAACTCCGAAGGGCTTGGTAACATAGTCATCAGCGCCAAGTTGGAGACCGACCACCTTGTCAACCTCTTCGCTTTTGGCGGTCAGCATGATTATGGGGACAGCCTTGTTCGATTCCCTGATTGCCCGGCAGACATCGTAGCCGCTCTTTCCCGGCATCATGATGTCGAGCAGAATGAGATCAAACTTCTGCTTAGCGAAGAGTTTGAGCGCCTGTTCTCCTTCAGACGCAGGTGTCACCTTGTAACCCTCGCTCTCGAGAGTGTCCACCAGGCCGTTCCGTATGTTTGTATCGTCTTCTGCTACGAGTATGCTGATGTTGTTCACGGCAATGTCATGTCCTTATTATTTCAATTTCATGTTGCTAGAGTCGGGAATTCCAATACGAAACAGCTTCCGCCGTCCTCGCGGGGCTCGTATCTCAGATCGCCGCCCATGTCGCGTACCAATCGTCGCGCGATGGTGAGGCCAAGCCCGGATCCCGGCTTGGCGGCTGTGAGCGAGTCGTCAATGCGGTGAAACTTGTCAAATATGGGCTCCCTCTGTGATAGGGCAATGCCGGGGCCTCGGTCCATGATTCGTATTGTGAATCCGGGGGCGGGGGATGTGCTGAGGACCACTCTGATTTCCCGGCCGGCGTCAGCGTACTTGATGGCGTTATCAACGACGTTCAGAACGGCTTGCTCAAAAGCGTCACGATCCAGGCTGGCTGTTACCGGAGCGTCCGGGGCCGTTACTTCCAAATGCATGCTGGCCTCATTTATCCGCAGTACTTGTGTGTCCAGCACCGACCGGAGATGCAGCGCAACATCCAGTGTTTCGAGCCGGTATTTCTTCCTGCCCTGTTCGAGCCTGCTGAAATCCAGCACGTTATTGACCAGCCTGGTGAGGCGCTGACTTTCAGACACTATGACGCCCAGATAGTCCCTGACCTTGCCTGCGTCTTTCACCCGCCTCTCGCTAAGCAGCTCGGCGTACATGCGGATACTGGTCAACGGTGTCTTGAGTTCGTGCGACACATTTGACACGAATGACGTCTTCTGCCGGGCGTCGAGTTCATGGCGATGGGCCTGCCATAGCAGGAGAGATCCCCCGGTGACTATGGCGGCAACGAAGATAAAAAGCAGAAGCCCGCCGAATATGAGAAACCGGTGACCTGTCTGTTCGGCTGGACCGCCGTGAACGAAGTAAGCGGCCAGCTGCCAGTGAGGCAGATACGGGCCGAGTGGTACAGTGAACTCAGGTCTGGCGAGTGCGGGAATTACGGCAGTACCTGATTGATAGAACGGGTAACCCGTGCCATCCATGAGCACGTAAGCCATTCCGTCAGGGGCAGAGGCTGGCATTGAGGCTACCAGGTGCGACAGCAAGGCGATTATTTCCATTTCTACGCCGTATACCGGTCTGGTCTTGCCCTGTCGCACCCATCCGAGCAGGAAAAGCCTGTCTTCGGAGAACCATGGAACCCAGCCGCTGCGAACAATGACTTCCTCGCTTGCGGCTTGCCGGTCAGGTTTTCCACTCCAGTTGGCGCTGGCATTTTGCTGCTTGGTAAGGTTTCTGATAGCCATCCTGTTGGCGACGTTTGCGTCATTGTAGTCTGATTGAGCCTGGCGCCTGGCGACTTGGGCTGCCGGGGCTGCTTGCGGCTGTATCGACTGCTGCTGAGCTGGTCCCTCGTTCTGATTTGCTGAAGCGATCACTTGCTGCTGGTTCGACAGTTGCGGTTTTTCGGGTGCGGCGTCATCCGCGCTGGTGCGCTCGAATGGCACCCGGCCGGCGAAAAGTGCGCTGTAGCGGGCAGAGAACAGGCGTTCCTCCACGGTTCTCGATCCGGTGATGGGCGGAAACCTGAGGCCCGTGCGCGGATCCCATACGAATACATTGCGGATGAATGGATTACTTTTTTCCCATTCCTGCAGGGCAGTGAGCGGATTATCGCCGTCGAGCCGGATCAGTTCACTGATGATCGATTCCTCCGCGGCTACCACGGCAAATGTCAGGTTGTCTGCAACTATCTGTACGGAATTCAGTGCTGAGGATCGCGCCTGCTGGTTAATGCGTTGCTGCTCACGGAATAAAAACAGAGCTGCCACTGTCCCTATCAGCAATGTAGGGACCAGCAGCAGCAGCCAGTAAAGTATGACCGTTTGCCGTTTCATGATTCCATCCTGTCAGGGCGTGATTTGTTACGGGATCAACCGCACTGGCCATGCTACTTTGACAACTGTGAACTCTGAATCTGGTAGCTGTCTGCCCTTAAAGATTTCCGTGCCTGCGGAGAGATGCCCTGCTGGCCTATTTCGTCGGCCTGCTTGTCCATTTCTGCCGCAGCCTTAATGAGCTCTGTGTCCTTGTTTTGTGCCCCGTTCCATCGGAGCATAGTGCTGTTCCTTCGCAACTCCTCAGCAGCCTGAAGAATCTTGCCTTCATCGGCCAGCTCAATGGCATTGTTCTGGGCTACAGCCCTCGCATTATCGTAAAAATTGTGTTGAACGATCGAGTTTCCTGATTGTGCAACTTCCTCCTGTTTCTGACTGAACCTCAGGTTTGCATTGCCGCTGGAGTTTTCGGTTATATGTGTGAGCGCATTATCGTATGAAACCACCGCGTTGGCAACCTCCAGTGTACCGGTAGCCCGCGACTGCGGGATTGTGACCTCGATAAGCGCATACTTCTCCTGTCCACCGTAAAGCTGGTTCATGGCCATTGTGACTTGCTGCCCCTTGATCTGGCCGTCTCCGTTGAGGACGCTTGTTGGTACCACGCCGGGCGGGCAGTTGATGCTGACAGTGACATTCTTTGCCACGACGCTCAGCACGTCTCCAAGTTCAGCAGTAAAAATGCGGACCAGGTCATCGGTGGTCTTGACGTAATAGGTATTTCCGTTGCTTCTTGATGCGAGGATTGTCATCAGGTCCTCGTTGTAGTCGTTGCCTACGCCGACTGTGGTTACGGAGATGTTCTCCTTCTTGAGGGCATGGGCAAGCCTGCCCATGTCATCAACACCGGAGGGTCCGGCGTTGGCTTTGCCGTCGGACAAGAGAACGATACGGCGAATGTATTTTGTGTCGGGGTTCTTGCGAATTTCGTGGGCCGCGATGCTGACGCCGCCGAAGAGCGCGGTATTGCCGCGAGTCGGGGTAATAGCATTGATGAGTGCGACGATGTCATCGGCTTTTTCGACGTTCTGTGCCGGCACGACAACTTCAACGTTCTGGGCATAAGTTACAATGGAGATGATGTCTTCCGGCGCCAACTTGCGGACTGCGGCGATCGCCGCTTCTTTAACCTTGGCAAGCTTCTCCTCGGTCATGGAGCCGGACCGGTCCAGTGCGATCGAAAGATTCACGGGCGCCCGACCCATTGCCTTCTCAAATTCCTTTCCCTTCAGGCCGACCTTGATGACTGCCTTCTGGGTTTCGTGGGCAGTTCGCACGGTCTGGTCCATTTCGACGCTCAGGTTAACTGTTTGCGGTGCAGTTGCAGTTGCCGTAGCCGCAAGCACAGCCATGAACGTGCCGACCAACATCCATATCTTCGTAGCTGTTAGATGATTCATGATACGCCTCCGTGTTCAATGCCAGTAGTAGTTCCAAGTGTAGCCAAGTGCAAGAGGTTTTCCCGGTTCAAGTGTTGTATTTCTGCCGCTGTCATACACCGCGCCTTCATGCCATACCCTCCAGTGTTGTTGTCGGACCCGCGTCAGGTGGCTGATTGACTCAAGTAACGCAAGAGGTGGCGTCCGGCGTCCCTGCCGGACGCTTCTTTGCTGCGCCAGCGGCGCAGCCGCCAGGGACGTCGGCTGCCACCTTCAGAAAAACTTATCTATTAGCGCTTCACTTGAGTCAATCAGCCACCCACATTCACCTTTGTCAGGTCTCAATGGTGGCATTTAACTGGAAAATGGGGGAGGTGGTGTCAGTCGGTTGTAAAACAGTTGTAATAGAAATGTCATGGGGAATGCGTCCGGCAGGGACGCCGGACGCCATAGCTATCAAGCTAGGGATCCCACGGCAAAAATTCGCTAACATATCCATCGTTCTCGTCCTCAGCGAGGCGGAGCCGAGCGGTCCTCGTCCTCGAATTGGTGCCTATTTCGAGGACGAGGGACGACGACGAGTACGATCATGGAAATACCTTAGCTTGATAGCTATGCGCCGGACGCCACCATGCTGTGACTGCTCACGTCCGACCATTCGATCCTATTTGCCTGTCGCGCCAGCCTTGATGCCCTTCTTCTCGGTAACCAATGCAAGGTTGGTGTAACCGGCTTTCTGAAGGAGGTTGATTATCCTGGCGACGGTAGTGTAGGGAACTCCTTTTGCTTCCAGGAAGAGAGGATCACTCTTCTTTGATTTCATGGTCTCCAGCTTCGGCAGGAGACCGTCCACCGTAAAGGGCTCATCTTTGATGCCTTTGATGGATAGGGATTCATCCTTTGCCAGAACAATGGTAGTCATGTTGCACTTGCTGGTTGCGACCGAGCGTACCATTATGAAACGTGGCGCCGCCGGCTCGGAAGTTGTTGTGCAGCCGGTCGCAAGAGCGGCAAGGCCGAGTAATATGAGTATTCTGCGTTCCATGGCCTTTCCGCTTCAGGCGTTAATGCCCAGCTTCCGCAGTACTTCCTCGTTGTGCGTGACCATCCAGGCCATATCGGGTTCTATAACCATTTTGAAGTCGATGTTATAGCCGGTGTCGGTTGTCCACCGTTCGTCCGAGATGTGGACCATCCAGCGATACTTGTGCTGGCGGAGAAACCCGACGAGAATCGGGACGAAGGTTGGATGGAGAATCCTGTTGGATTGAATGCTCATGTCGAGCGATCTGTGCGGGCGCCAGGAATCGACAGCAATGTCGTAATCGTCGTGAGGCTTCAGGAGCCCGCGCTTCCAGCCCTCAAGCAGGAGGACATTTTCCAGGTCCTCGACAATTGTGCAGAATTCCTTCTGGAAGTCCTCTTCAGAGAACTCCGGTGTTATCGGTGCCCCGTATTCAGGCCAGTCCTTGGCCTCGAATTCATCATCCATAATGAACTGCACAGGGACTTGGATCTCTTCAGGTTCAGTCATAATGTTGCCTCATAGACTGGTATCCGTTCTTTCAGGACGCGAGCCTTGAAGTAGGGGTTCCGGAGACTTCCGACCGTGAGGAGATCGACATCGTATCCCAAGGTGTCTTCCATGTGGTGAAGAAGGCCGAAGAACCTTTTTGCAGGTTTCCGGTCTGGTTCCGAGAATTCAACAAGCAGATCAACGTCGCTAGATGGTGTTGATGACTTGCGTGCAATCGACCCGAAAGCGTCGAGGCGGTGAACTCCGAACGCCCGGCAGGCCGGAATGGCGGCTCTGCGTATGTCATCAATCTTCATGCCGTACATGATGAACGTTCTTGCGGGCCAAATCAAGTACAGATCAGAAGAAGAGGACAGGCGGCATGGGTGTTGTTTTGTTTTGACCATTGCCAGAAATTGAGCCGAAAGTGAAGGCCACGGACACGGCGACGGAGCGCCGTGGCTACAGGCCTGCCCGGACATTTCTTGTCTGCTGTAGCCGCCGCGCTCCGTCGCCGCACAGGTCTGTCGCTCAGTATGCCGGACTCGTCTTCGACTTACGGCCTATGGCAATGCGGACCAATGCCAGAAGCAGGATTGCCGGCCATATATTTTTCCAGGCATTGCCGAACGGACTCAGATCAAACGTCCTGAATTCAACTGTAACTGGTGCCGCAGGGTTGATCTGTATCGGCCGGAAGAAGTCCAGTTTGCGGCCATGCTCGGGGACGGTGATCTTGATGGCCTGTGCAACGCCGGCCGCAGCAGCCTGCTGGTCGATGATCTTCTCCGTGAGGCTGTCCAGTGCCTCGTTTTCTTCGATCGTCAGCGACTGCTGAACGGATTTGGCGTAATCAGTGGTGAAATTGCCGTCGTTGAAGCCTCGCAACTGATCCATCTGTTTCTCGTCGCGGACGTTCTCGTTCAGGCGCATCACGTTGCGGCGCTGGACCAGACCGACTATGGCCTGCTGCTTCACCATGTTCTTGTACTGGATCCGGGCATCCTCGCGGTCTGACTTTTCCTGAGCGAAGAGGACGGCTTCCTCAAGCGCCTTCTTCGCCCTTACGGGATCGCCCTGCCTGGCAAATTGCTCTCCCTTATCCAATCCCTTCTTTGCCTTGCTCTTGTTCAGCTTCGTCTGTTCGACGTTGTAACTCTCGTAGCGATCAATGCTGAATGTCTGTAGCATGGTGTCGCTCTCGAGAGTCATCGTACCTCCGAATCCGTAGTACTCGCGCTGGGACGCCACGTAGAACGACCACTTGACGTTGTTCAATGGCAGATTGAAAAGAGGTCCTTTGTAACTTTGTGCGCCCATGAAACCACAGTTGGCGGTGCCGGCGTATATGAGCTCAACGGTGGATGTCTCGTCGGAAGCGGATGCCTCTAGCGGGATCCGGTAAGCATTTCCATCTTTTGCCGGTTCAGTAGCCTTGCCGTTTACGAACACCGTCCAGAGTGAGTCATCACTGCCCGGCAGGTTCACCTTGAGGAACCGCAGGTCGCCGACCGATATCTGCATCGTGACGCGCGTAAGCATGTCTCCCAGGTTGTCGGCTATTACCGACGAAATATCGACCTTGTTCACCCTTGCCTGGAGGACTTCGGCCGAATCGTGACGGACGACAGACAGCTGCAATGCATAGTCGGGCCGGACCGTGCGGTAGCACAGGACGGCATCCGACATATCTCCAGCCGATGATGGCATCGCGTGCGGATCTTCCAGTTTCAGACCGCTCAGATCGCCCAGTGCCTTGATTTCCACACGGCCCGCGGACATGACGGCAAGATATCCCTTGGCCGGGTCGGTCTCGAGCGTCGCTACGGGGCAGATGACCGCCTTCTGCGACTTCGGATCGAACGGCAGCTGGTAAGTGGCCTCAAGGTCGTAACTGTTCTGCACCTTGTTGTGC
>JBAXMA010000008.1:0-25137 GCA_037134535.1 bacterium | reverse complement strand
GGTGGCCATCGCATGCGCCCTGGCTGCAGCTGTATGCCACGCAAAGGTTTTCCTTCGCCGGACGGTGCCCAGCGGGCCCGGGGCAGACTCAGGGTTGGATACTGCGGCATATGCCACTGCAATGGGAGTCAACGGCGGCAAGGGACAGCTGCAGATCTTTGGATTTGATGGCGACTTTGAAGAGGCAGTTTTATCACTCCGCGCCACGCTATTCGCCGGCAGCGAGAATCACTTGAAGGCTGGTGACGGCCTGGCATTCGGCATCATTCGCTCGAAGACCACCATAGTGCGGGTTCTTGTGACAACGGTCGGCGAAAAATGCATTGTATTCAAGCTTGAACAATCCCCTGCAGAATTTGCAGACTCTCTGCGTCGTGCGTCGTCCTCTGTGGTGAGAGGTCTGCCGGCCTATCCCGGCAGCGTTCCTGTCTTCTCGGCTGGAAACGATGAAACGGAATCGGCCATTGATGTTTGCCGTGTAAATGCGGACCCGTCGACAGCCTGGAGTTTCATGGACACCAGCATGAGGCAGGCCGGTTGGACAACAATGGCCAAGCCCGGACAGCGACCGGATCAAGACGGCGGTGGCATGGGCCTATATGTGCGCGGCAGGGAAATCTGCTGTGTCCTGGTCAGGCAACGCGCGGAAGGAGCCGATAGCCTGGTCGGATTACTGCTCCATAAGCGAAAGAACAGGAACGGAGAAAATGAATGAAGACTGACACCAAGCAGATAATCGTACTGGGGGCTTCTTTCGTCGTGGGACTGGCGGCCTTTACTCTGACACATCTGTATCTGGCAGGGGAACGCGACAGAAGGGAAAGAGAGAGAGCGACTGATCGGGCTGGCCTGCAGATGACAGCAGTGCTCATAGCCGCCCGGGACCTGCCCGCAGGTACTTCGCTGCAGGCTGTCGACATGCAGTGGCGGGAAGTGCCGTTGAGCGGCCTGAGTGGCGAACCCGTAATACCCGCCGAAGCAGACAAGATCATAGGACACAAACTGCGATTCCATCTTGCCGCCAGAAAACCCATCCTCTGGAACTATGTGGATGTTCCCAACCGGTCACACTCCGGCCTGGCACCGATGATAAGCAAGGGAAACCGCGCAATCTCAATACCAGTAGGCGGAGTCACGGCAGTCAGCGGCCTGGTCCAGCCTGATGACTCTGTGGATGTGCTCGGGACATTCTCTCTGTCATCCACTTCCCCGGGAGTTGCGGAAACTGTCACAAGAACTATACTTCAAAACGTAACCGTGCTGGCTGTAGGTTCGCGCCTCGCAACCAGCTCGACATCCTCGCGCTCTGAATCAACCACGGGATATGGCATGGTTACTCTTGAGGTGAGCCCCGAGGAAGCCGAGCTGCTGGTTTTCGCCAGCCAGACAAAGTGCAAGCTCACTCTGTCGCTCCGAAATCCGACCGATCTTGTCTACCGCGAGAAACTGGAGGCCGTCGATTTCGCATGCCTGCAGGATAAGATACCGGAATACCTTAAAGCGCGAATTCAGAGAGCGCGCTCATCACGCTGAAAATTGATTGCAATGCAAAATCTTATACAGCTCGAGATACAACGACCCGGGAAGCCTCCCATCGTGCAACAGGTGGAACCCGGTACCTACCTCATTGGCTCCGATGAAGACAGTCGCATTGTTCTTCCCGATCAGGACATTTCAGGACGTCACGCCGTCCTCTTTCTGAGCATAGCTGAATGCTGGGTCGAGGATCTGGCCAGCCGCACCGGAACATGGGTAAATGACCATCGCGTTGCCGGGCGATCCGCTCTGGCGGTTGGACAGGAACTCAGGGTTGGTCCGTACATGCTGATTGCCCGGTTTGATACAGGAGCGGATTTGCCACCTGCACCTGCCGTCCCTCAGGCCCAGTTGATAAAGCCGGTACCACCGATACCCCTGCCCGTTGAACCTGCCGGAATGGTGCCCCGTCCCGCCCTCGAAGTCCACATATCGGCATCGTCTGCGGCTGGTCAGCAGATACGCTCCATCAAGGCCCAGATACATGAAGAGCTTGTCAAGCGACTCAACCTCAAACGCATGACCAGCACAAGACTTGGCGAAGAGGATCTACGGAAGCGAGTAATGGACACGGTGCGTGATATTGTTCTTGAGGTCGGCAGCCGCCTGCCTCCAGACATCAAGCCTCCCAATCTGGTGAAGGAAATCTACGATGAAGCCATCGGTCTGGGTCCACTCGAGGACCTGCTGGCCGACCCGGATATCACAGAAATCATGGTTAACGGGCCGGACCGGATATTCGTTGAGAAGAAGGGCCGGATCACACTGACCGGCCAGACATTCCTCGACGACGCGTCGGTGCTGGCAATAATAGAACGGATTGTCTCCCCGCTCGGGCGTCGCATTGACGAGAGCCAACCCTATGTTGACGCCAGACTGAAAGACGGGTCCCGCGTTAACGCCATAATCCATCCGCTCTCATTGATTGGCCCATGTCTGACGATCCGGAAGTTCTCTAAGGTCCCGTTCACCGATCAGGACCTGATTCGCTTCGGAACAATGACAAAGCTGATGGCTGAATTTGTCAGAAGCTGTATTCTGGCGCGTAAGAACATCGTGATTTCCGGCGGCACAGGATCTGGCAAGACGTCTCTGCTTAATGTTTTCAGCAGTTACCTGCCGCATGACGAGCGAATAGTCACAATAGAGGACGCAGCCGAACTGCGACTGACACAGGACCACGTGATCCGTCTGGAGGCACGGCCACCCAATATAGAAAACAAGGGGGCCGTAACTATCCGTGACCTGGTCCGGAATTCTCTGCGTATGCGTCCGGACCGTGTCGTAGTTGGTGAGGTCAGAGGCGGAGAAGCGCTGGATATGCTTCAGGCGATGAACACCGGACACGACGGTTCTCTCACCACAGTACATGCCAACTCACCGCGTGATGTGATCTCAAGGCTTGAGACAATGGTACTGATGTCAGGCATGGACCTGCCGGTGCGCGCCATCCGCGAACAGATTGTCTCTGCAATTCACCTGGTCGTACACGAGGCCCGTCTCGCCGACGGTGCGCGCAAGATCACTAACATCTCCGAAGTCGTCGGACTCGAGGGCGACAGGGTAACAATGCAGGATCTCTTCAAGTTTGAACAGACAGGCATGGACAGCACCGGAAAGGTACTCGGTGATTTCATGCCTTGCGGAACCGTGCCAACCTTCGCCGACGAGTTCAAGAGACGCGGAATAACGCTGGATCCGGCGACATTCGATCCGCGGAAATGGGGGAAATAGCCGTGCACCTGGTGGAATGGATCATACCACTTATGTACCTCGTGAGTTTCACGGGGCTGGCCTACGTGGTGCTTCAGGCCCTGCAGTCCGGCATGCAGTCGTATGCCGGCGAACACACGACTACAACCTCTCAACAATTCGAGGATCTCTTTCTCTTCATACCGCCCGAGAGAATCAGGCAGATTGCGTGGGCTTCGGCAGTCGCGTGCTTCTCCCTGTTTTTCTTCCTTACTGCCGATCTTATGTCTTTTGGCGGCCTCGTTCGTGGTACCGTAATCGGGGCAGTCGCCGGCGGCCTGGCACTGTTTTCTCCAAGGCTGGTTGTTCAACTCCTCCGGCAGCAGCGCTTGCGTCTCTTCAACCAGCAGCTCGAAGATGCGCTGGTAACTATGAGCAACGCATTGAAGTCCGGCTTCAGTATTTCTCAGGCATTCGAAGCCGTTGCAAAGGAGGAACGCAACCCGATATCGCAGGAATTCTCCGTCATGCTGCAGCAGACACGCGTCGGCGTGCGTTTCGAGGACGCACTCATCAACCTCGAAAAGCGCGTCAACAGCGAGGATCTGACGCTCATGATCCGGTCCATTGAGATTGCGCGAATCAGCGGCGGCAATCTGACAGAGGTGTTTGAGAAGATCGCAGAAACCATACGCGAACGCCTGCGCATTCAGCTGCGGATACGGACTCTGACAGCACAGGGTAAGCTGCAGGGAATCGTGGTGGGATGCATGCCCATTCTCCTGGCTGTAGCCCTCTTCATCATGGACCCTGCCATGATGAGGCTTTTTCTGTCTTCCAGCGTGGGAATGATTGTCCTGCTGGCAGTTGCCGTACTCGAGATTGCCGGCGCCCTGATGATAAGAAAGATTATCCGGATAGACGTATAAACCATGGCCACCATGCTGAACATTTTGCTCGCGACGTTGTGGGGGGTGTCGATTGCAGGCATTACGTGGTGCTGCCTGCAGGCCGCCCGCAGTATCACTTTTGTGACCCTGGCTGATGGACAAAAGGCTGAACGTCGCCTGCCCATCATCATGCGACTGCTACTTCCACTGACGCCCAACCTGACACTCTGGCTCACCTCACCACGGCTCAACCGGGAAAAGAAACGGATCGACCGCAAGCTGATCGCGGCTGGATTTGAGGAAGTAATGACCTCGTCCGATTTTCTTGCCCTCCGTATACTTGTCCCGCTCGTCATGGCACCCGTGCTCATGGCACTGCTCTGGACAATAGTACCGGGTATCCATGGCAAGATTGGCGTGTTTCTCACCAATAAACTCTGGCTGCTTCACATCACGGTAATTCTGCTGGCAATTCTATACCCCGCCTCATGGCTGCAGAAGGAGCTGGTGAACAGGCACAAGAACATAGAACGGTCGCTCCCGTTCATCCTTGACCTCCTGACGCTGTCGGTAGAGGCCGGAATGGATTTCATGTCGGGCCTGCAGCGGATAGTTGACAAACGGCGGCTCGACCCCCTGTGCGAGGAACTCATCAGGGTACTCAGGGAAATTCAACTGGGAAAGACCCGGCGGCAGGCCATTCAAAACATGGCCATTCGTATCGCCCATCCGGATGTGATTTCTGTCACAAATGCACTGGTACAGGCCGACGAAATGGGCGCCAGCATCGGAAAGACATTGAGAATACAGGCTGACCAGATGCGAATGAAACGATTCCAGAGGGCTGAGAAAATGGCGTACGAGGCTCCTGTCAAAATGCTTTTCCCACTTATCGCGTTCATTTTTCCGGCAGTATTTCTTGTGCTCCTCGGGCCGGTGTTCTATCAAATGACCCAGAGACTTTATTAGCCCTGTTCAATACCAGATAAGAAGCGGTGGTTCATATGTCACGTGAAGCTCGTTTGGTTGTGGAAACCGGTCCTTGCAAGGGACAGAAATTTGTCATTGAGGATGGAGGCAGCGCCAGAGCCGGGCGCTCATCCACCAGCGACATCTCACTCAATGATCCTTCAGTCTCGCGCTTTCACTGCCGTATTTTCTTCAAGCCCGGCAAAGGACTCTGGATCGCCGACCTGGGAAGCGCAAACCAGACGCTGGTAAATGGAACATCCGTGCAGGAAGCTCAGCTCAAACCGCACGACCGGATCGAGATCGGTGATTCCACATTTACGGTTGTTTCAGACGGTTCAGATCCTGTCGCAGCAGTCCAAACTGCCGCTTTACCCGTTCCACCCGTTTCGCCCGGCCGGACGGCGCCAGCCGGCGGCATTGTCGACCTTGGCCTGACGGCAACCGAGATCCGGCATAAAGAATCAAAACCCAATATCCGCCTGCTCGCACTGCTTTTCGTTCTGATGGCTATGTCTGTGCTCGTAGTCTGGATCTTCTTCTTCCGGAACATTGGCACCAGGAAGCCTATCGCCAACGAAACCGAGGCCAGAATAGAAGATCTCGAACTCAGATACGAAAAGGTTGACGGCAGTCTTTCCAACATCTTCCAGTGCATTTTCGTTATCCAGGGCACAAAGGCAGGCATTGAATTCCATGACGTAGCCGACAAGAAACATTTCAGAAAGCCTTTGACAGACATAGACCGTAAAGTGATTGTAAACTTGTGGGAGTCAGTGCGTAATACCGGCGTCCTGTCGCTGCACCAGACTGATCTCATCGGGAATGTTAAGAGTACCTACACCCTGAGGGACCTTAGCGTGCTGTCGGGAACGAACTCCTACAGGATAAGACTGCTGAACACCCCTGAGCCTTCAGAATTCGAAAACGCGAGAAAGATTCTGGAAGGTTTCGGCGTTAACGAATTCGGCATACGGTCCTGGGCTTATCCGCGCGGAGAACTGGAGAAGCTTGCGGGCGAATCAATGCAGATTGGACTCAAGCTGTACGATGAAAAGAATGTCAGCCACGGAAATCTCTACAAATCACTGCGCGCGTTGAATGAATCCGCCATTTTCCTTGAAACAGTGGATCCAAAACCCGACTTCTACACGGACCTGACCGCAAAGCAGGAACTATGCGACAAAGAACTGAAGACGCTTGTAGCTGACCTGTGGTTCCAGGCCGAACGGGCTCGGAAGATTAAGGACTGGCCCGAAGCAATCAGCGTTCTCCGGATATTGTGCGAGACAGTTCCGGACCGGTCTCAGAAGGACTACAAAGAAGCAGAAGATCAGCTTGCAGATGCGGAACGGCGCATAAAGAAGTGATAACGCAGCCTCAACAGGTACAGGAGCCGGCATGAGACAAGGCACTACAATGCCAGCATCGGGATGGAAAATATCGGTAACTGCCGCAGTGGTCCGTCTGGCAGTTATCATTACCTTTGCCGGCCCAGCTGTGTGCCCTGCAACAGCCGCAGCAAAGAAAGATGTCGGTTGCGACATTTCCGTCGTCTCAGATCCCGCCGGGGCAGTCGTGACATTCGACGGCCGGAAAGAGCAGACCCAGACACCTGTCACGATACACACCGCTACCGGTACACATTTCCTGATAATCAGCAAAGCTGGCCATATTGAATCGAGGCAACGTTTCACTATCGGTCCCGATCAAACGAAGAAGCTTATTGACGCCAAACTCGAATCGATCCGGGGACTTGTGCTCATCCATTCCGATCCCATGGGTGCTGAAATTACCATCGATGACGCCCAGCGCGGACAGACACCGCTGCTCCTCACCGATCTCCCGCCCGGCAGGTATCGCGTACGAGGGACCCTGCAGGGAACACTTCCTGTAGAAAAGATCCTCGATGTGGTAGACCGGACACCGCAGAAGCTCGACATTGTAATGCGCTCGGATTCCGGAATAGTAAAGTGCTCTTCTGAACCGTCAGGGGCAGAGGTAACCGTCAACGGAGCAGCCCGCGGGCAGACGCCCTGCACAGTGTCCGGCCTGTCGCCGGGAAAAGCTGTGGTTCTGGTTTCCCTCGAAGGTTACCAGCCCCATGAAGAGACTGTCGATATCCACACAGGTGATGAGCTGACGGTGGAAGCCGCCCTCAAACCGCTTCCTGCATCCCTTGAAGTCTTTTCAGTTCCTGAAGGAGCGGTCGTCTACGTGAACAATGAGCGTAGGGGCAAGTCTCCTCTCACCCTGGACAATCTACCCCCCGCCGAATGCAGAATCAGAGTGGAACACCCCGGATATGATCCGCTCGCTAGAACTGTGGAACTAAAACAGGGCAAGCGGGTTTCCGAAGAATTCAAGCTCGATCGTATTGCCGGCGCATTGGACGTTACCACCACTCCTGCCGGCGTCAGAGTACAGGTGGACAACGTGGAAAAAGGTGTCACAAAGGGAGATACCAACACTGCGAACGGAGCATCTCTGCCACTGACAATTGAAAACCTTCAACCTGGATCTCATTCCATTGTCATGACTCGCAAGGGTTACGAGAAGGTCACTGTGATAGTCGACATCGAGAAGAGCAAGAAGGCCACACTGGAGCAGGAACTGAAGAGGGTGTTTGTTCCCGATATTCTCCTGCGTACTGGAGACGGACAGGATAACATGTTCACAGGAGCTGTGGCTGAACGTTTCCCGAACGGCGACATTAAACTGGAGTTGAAACCCGGAGTATTCAAACTTTTCAAGAAGTCGGATATTCTGTCCGAGAAGCCTCTGTTCGGGGACGGCTCTCCCCGGAAAGAGTGATAGCATCTCCAGGTTGAAGAACTGTTGCCGCCAGCCATCCTGAAGCAACCTCAACCGTCGTTCTGGCGCGCATACCACCTGAGACAATCCTGTACGGGGCCACATTCCTGACCACCTTGACAACCATTCCTACGGAATCGAGAAATATCAGGTCCAGATGAAATCGCATGAAGAAGGTATGGACGCTGCTACAGTGCGGGATCAATAACGCGCAACCGGGCGCAAGCGGGCACCGGCCCATCAGACCAGTCATGCGCGACCAGAAGGTAGAGGCAATCTCAACCGATTCGATAACGCGAACCCCGTTCTTCTCAAGTCCGGCGCTCATCAGCTCTTTCTCAGCGCCAGGTCGACGGCAGTAGTGATCTTTTCGAGAGATGCCATTCTCCCGCGGCCTTCGCACCCGCAGGCCAGTTCACCGGCCTCAACGTCGACCATACAGATTCCACGCGACTTGAGAAGCTTCACATTCGCACGGGTGGCGGCGTTATCCCACATCTTGTCGTTCATTGCCGCCGCAATGATGACGGGGGCCGTAGAGGCTAGAACGGTGGCACTGAGAAGATCATCGGCCAGGCCGTGTGCGATTTTTGCAATCACATTGGCGGTACACGGCGCAATCAGAAGAGCGTCAGCCTGTTGCGCAAGCGAGATATGTTCAGGGCACCACTCTTCGGGACAATCGAACATATCCACTGCAACAGGATTCTGTGACAGCGTGCGGAACGTCAATTCTCCCACAAACTTTGTCGCAGCCCGTGTCATGATCACCGACACAGTCCAACCCCGTTTTCTGAACAACCTGACCAGCTCCGCCGCCTTGTAGGCAGCGATCGATCCGGTCACACCTAGCACTATGTGTCTGACCTTGTTCTTCATATGGATTCAACCCTACTCAAGAATAGCACCGGTATCAAGATTGAAGTGTTCCTGGCCAAGAATAGCTCATTGAGAAGACTCCACAAATGGCATACATATATGGACCGTGATCCCTCGATGCATAACTATCTCGGCCACAAGAAGTTTCATGCTGTTTGGAGCTAGAGGAGTGGGCAAATCAACGTTACTGAGAGACATTCCTGACGCAGCCGGCTTTTGTCTCTCTCGTGATCCCGTGGCCAAGAAGATAGCAAACGTGCGCGCGTTGCCATGGCATGAAGGGCTCAAAGAGTTGGGATTGTGACATTCCAACGATAGCGTGGACGTGGCATTTCTGACTGGCTTCACCCTTTCTCGGCTGCGATGACAGCTTTCAGTTCGTCGAGGGCCTTGTCCAGGTCGTCATTGACTACACAGTGCATGTAGTCGCCGGCACATTTCATTTCCTTCTTAGCCACTGCCAGCCGGCGCTTGATCTCGTCCTCACTGTCCTCGTTTCTTCCTGTGAGCCGCTCTTCCAGAACCCTGATGGATGGCGGCACGATGAAGATGTCGACAAATGAACGCCCCAGCAAATGATTCTTGTCAGCTGCCGCCTGGCTACGGATCTGGCTTGCCCCCTGGACATCTATGGCAAGGAGAACATCCTTACCTGCTTTCAGCGCACCTTCAACTTCCTTACGGAGCGTGCCGTAGTACCGGCCATGGACAACTGCATGTTCAAGAAAGGCATCTCTCTTCAATCGTGCAGCAAACTCCGCCTCTGTCACAAAGTAGTAGTCTTTCCCATCCACCTCCCTGCCGCGTTTCGGGCGGGTGGTACAGGTCACGGAACGCACCATATTGTCGAACTCATCCAGCAGCTTATGGCAGAGAGTTGTCTTCCCGGCGCCGGATGGGGCTGAAATAACCAGCAGCAGGGGCCGCTTCCTATTCGACATTCTGCACCTGTTCACGCATCCGTTCCAATTCAGTCTTGAACATAACGACGTGACTTGAAATCTCCGCATTATTGGCTTTTGAGCCAATGGTCGTTATTTCCCTGAACATCTCCTGTATAAGAAAGTCCATCGGCCGGCCTACCGGTTGGCTGGAACCCAGGAGTTTCGTCGCCTGACCGAAATGGCTTTCAAGCCGTGTGAGTTCTTCGGATATGTCGCAACGATCGGCAAAAAACACCAGTTCCTTGCGCATTTGCGGATCGTCTGCTGCAACGTTGAAACCAGCGGCCTTTATCCGGACGAGAAGCGCTTCGCGATATTTCGCCGTAACTGAACCGGCCAGCTTATTGATCTGGCCCCTCAGGTCTCTGAGCAGCTTCAGCCTGGCACTTATGTCCTGCTGCAGCTTTGCACCCTCCGCAGCCCTCATCTTCGCGAGATTGGTCTGTGCTTTGCCAATTGCGGTTTTCACAACCGGCCACACAACATCGGCATCAACCTCCGGTTGTCGCGTCTTGATGACGTCCGGCAGATGCGTCAAAACTTGAGCAGAGAGATCATCCTTCAGCTTGAGTTTCTTCGCAACACGCCGGAGTGCCGAGACACATGCTGTGGCCAGATCCTCATCCACACTGAGCGACTCTTTGGCACGCCCAGTTCCTGAAAGCTTCACGGAAACCGTGATGCAGCCCCGCGAGAATACTTTTCCAACATCCTGTGTGATCTTCGACTCAAGAACAGTCAGCCCTCTGGGCAAACAGACCTGCACATCGAGCTGCTTGCGGTTAACCGAGCTGAGCTCAACTTCTGCCCTCAGTCCGGCAGACGCCGCTTCGCTTCTCCCGAACCCTGTCATGCTTTTCAACGCCATACTACCCTCCGTCCCGGGAGTCTGCCCGCAGTTTCTTGAGGTATGCCAGGATGAACGCATTCAGGTCGCCGTCAAGCACTGCGGCCGAATTCGATGTCTCCTGATCAGTCCTGTGATCCTTCACCATCGTGTAGGGGTAGAGCACATAGGATCGGATCTGGCTGCCCCATGCGATCTCGCCCTTCTTGCTGTAAAATTTCTCCATGTCCTTGCGCTTCTGGTCAAGGGTCCAGTCGAGCACTTTAGCCCTGAGCATCTTCATTGCCGTTGACCGGTTCTTGTGCTGGGAGCGCTCAGCCTGGCATGCCACCACTATCCCTGTAGGTATATGGGTAAGCCTGATCGCCGAGTCTGTCTTGTTCACATGCTGGCCGCCCGCCCCGCTTGACCGGTAGGTATCAATACGCAGATCATTCTCATTGATTTCAACCGGGACGTCATCGGCCAGTGCCGCCACAACATCAACGGCAGCGAATGTGGTATGCCTTCGCTTATTGGCATCAAACGGACTGATCCTTACAAGCCTGTGCACTCCCCGCTCGGCCTTGAGAAAACCATATGCGTTCAGACCGCTGACCGCGAAAGTCGCACTTTTGAACCCGGCCTCCTCGCTGGCCTGGACATCAAGCACATCGACTTTGAAGTTTGAGATCTCACAGTAGCGCCTGTACATGCGGAACAACATTCCAACCCAGTCGCACGACTCGGTACCGCCCGCCCCGGAGTGCAGAGAAATGTAAGCGTCATTGGAGTCCAGTTCATGGCCCAGCAGCGATCCCATTTCGATCGTCTGGAACGAGGTCTCCAGTTTGCCGATCTCTCCGGTTACTTCTGACAACGACTGTTCCCGATGCTTGAGATCAGCCTCTTCTCTGGAAAGCTGGAGCAGCAGTTCGACGTCCTGCAGTCCTTTATCAAGGGCATTGAAAGGGTTGAGAATTGCGCTCTGGCGATTAGCCTCGTCTATGACTGTCTTGGCGCTGTCCTGATTGGACCAGAATCCCGGTTCCGCCTGTTTTCGCTGAAGCTCTGCGAGCGTTTTTTCGCGGTTGGCGACGTCAAAGATAGCCTCGCATTTCTGCGATGCGCCCGCGAAGACTCTCAATACGCGTGTCTACATCGTCTGCCATGGTTGCGGTTTCCTCTTCCGTTTTACTTCATATGATCTGAAGCTGTAAGACAATTCCCGGCGCGGGTGGCACCGCGCCCTCCCTTATCGAAATGAGTCAATCCTGCTAAGAATTGGGTCCGGCCGGATTCTGAGCATAATTACCCCAGCGCGCCTTGAACCGTAACCACCAGGTGCGCATGAGCGCAAGCACAAAACACAGTACAGCAATTACTGCGCACGGAAAGGCAAACACACTATCGCCGTGTCTGGTATAGAACGTCAGCGGCATATCCCGGGATGGAATCGTTGCAGTAACTGGAAGACTGCTCGCCGTGAGCTGCTTCAGAATACCGTCCTCCGGAATCCTGCCTGCCCTGTCGATAAAGCAGGAAACACCTGTGTTTGCGGCACGAACAGCCGGAACACGGTTCTCAATGCAGCGGAAAATACAATGCGAGAGATGCTGGCGCGCACCGCTGGACACATCAAACCATGCGTCGTTAGTCTGGTCAATCAGCAGCCTCGCTCCCGCACGGACTGCGTCCCTGGCCAGACCAGGAAAAGCGTCCTCAAAACAAATCAACGGCGCAAAGCATAGTTCAGGGCGTTTCACCAGACTGAAGACAACCGTCCTGTTGCCAGGCGTGAGCCCCAGCCATCCTTCCGGCGCAACCCTGGCCACAAAGTTCGAAAACAAACTGCTCAACGGCGCATACTCGCCAAAGGGCGCCAGATGCTGCTTGTTGTATATCTGCAATGGCTTTCCTGACGAATCCATAAGCACAGAACTGTTGTAGATAATCCCTTGATCCATAAGCCTGTCGTCGGTTGAACCGACCAGAATTGGCACGCCATTTGTCAGCAGATCAGCCATGAATGCGATACTCTCATCGCAGAACACAGGATACGGAACAGATGTTTCGGGCCACACAATCAGATCCACTCCGGTATAGGCGAGAGACTGCCTGGTCAGCTTGATAAGACTGTTGTATATCGGCGCCGCAAAATCGCTGTCCCATTTCTCCAGTTGTGCGATATTGGGCTGCACAATCGCAATCGTCATATTCGCCGGTTCGGGCCGTTGAAGCCTCGCAAAAACCGATGCGCCCCACATGACCGCTGCCGTGACGCAGATCAACGAAAACGTAAGCTCGGGATGAACCTTGTACTTGCGGCCCACGGACACTCCACAATGACTGATGACCGTCATAGTCAAACCGGCATTAAGGAGCACTATCAACGCGGAAACCGCATACCCTCCCCCCAGTTCTGCCACCTGGCACACGGATACGCTGAACTGATTCGAGGCAAGCGCCTGACTGACGCCGAGAGTATTCCATGGAAAACCGGAGGCGAGATTCGAGCGGAGATATTCAAGACCAACCCAGATGACGGAAATGGCAACGATGAGAGCAAGATTTCTCATCCAATTGCCGGTACCGCAGGCAGTGCACAGACTGGAAACTATCATTGCAAACACGGCAATGTATAGGGCGCAATATGTGGCCAGGAGCATCCATGCCAGGAAGGCAACCGGTGCCGGTACGCCCTTCTCGGACAAAATCCGAAGCCAGGAAAGCGCCGGGATCCAGAAAATCAATCCGCACAGCATTCCCCACTTGAATGCACTGCCGGGAGTTGAATGCTTTGCAATGAGAAGGAGTGGAACAAGAGCAAACCACGCGGCCACATGCCATTCAAGTGGTGAAAAGCATGATGCGAGAAGCAGTCCGCTTGATACCGCGCCGGCAAGGCGAAGAGCGCCCGCAGGCATGCCAGACATGCTCATGCAGCCCCTGCGCCACAACATTTCTTGTACTTCTTCCCGCTGCCGCATGGGCAGGGATCGTTGCGACCAACCTTCGGCGCATCCCTTCTAACCGGCTCCAGCGCCCTGAGGACCTCATCACTCCGCCGGCTACCGCCCTCGCCCCCGGCTGCCTCCCCATCCTGCGGCTGCTGGGCACGAGCCAACCCGCGATTGCCCAGAATTGACACCTCGTCATGAATGAGAGTCTGCGGCAGAGCGGACAGGAACCGCCCAAATGCCTCAGCGCTCGTTGACGTGCGAAACACCTGACTTGCAACATCGTCTTTGATGTCGTTCATCAGTGTTTCAAACATGTCGTATGCCTCGCGCTTGTACTCCACCAGCGGGTCACGCTGCCCGTATGCCCGCAGCCCGACACCCTCGCGAAGCGAATCCATGCTCCTCAGGAAATCCTGCCAGCGGACATCAATGGCACGAAGCATGACATGTCGTTCAACTTCACAGATGGACTTCTGGTCTTCCGATTCCATTTTGAGTTCATAGGAGGCTTTCACCTGTTCAAACACCCTGTCGGCTATTACATCCGCCGTCAGCTCGGGCGACTCGAAGTCCTTTTGCTGAACAGGAATCGGGAAGGCCACTCTGACCCACTCAATGAACTTTCCGACATCCGCCTTTTCACCCGTTCCGATCCCCTCCGCCCTCACGGCTATGGCATCATAGATAATGTCGTACAAGTGCTCCCTGACGTTAGGCGTCCTGACAACATCGCCGCGGAGCCTGTAGACGATCTCGCGCTGCTTATTCATGACATCGTCGTACTCAAGAGTGCGCTTGCGAATGGAGAAATTCTGCTGCTCAACACGCTTCTGGGCTGTCTCAATGGAACGGTTGAGCCACCTGTGCTCAAGAACCTGTCCCTCTTCAAGACCGAGGCGGCCGAGTATTCCTGCAATACGATCCGAGCCGAACAACCGCATGAGATCATCTTCCAGCGAAACATAGAACCGGGAAGCACCGGGATCTCCCTGACGGGCGCACCGGCCACGCAACTGCCTGTCAATTCGTCTGGCCTCATGCCGCTCTGAACCTATGACATAGAGACCGCACGGCTTCTCGACGAGCATTTTGCGAATCGTCGATCCTTTGTACGCCTCATCGAGCTTCATGCCCGACTTGATCGCCTCTCTGTCTATATACACGACGCCTTCACCAAGCTTGATGTCCGTACCGCGGCCGGCCATATTGGTTGCGATTGTGACCGAGCCAGGCTGACCGGCTCTCGCAACGATCTCGGCCTCCATCTCGTGCTGCTTGGCGTTCAATACGTTATGCGGAATCTTCTCGCGCCGAAGCATGCGACTGAGCAGCTCAGATGTGTCGACCGACACGGTACCTACCAGAACCGGCTGCCCCCTGCTGTGGCAGTCCGTAATGTCGGATATGACTGCCTTAAACTTTTCCCTCTGGGTCTTGAAGATCTGATCGTGGTTATCTATCCGCCTCACCGGTCGGTTGGTAGGAACCACAACCACATCCAATCCATAAGTTTCATGCAATTCAGAGGCCTCAGTCTCGGCGGTTCCTGTCATGCCGGACAGTTTCTGATACATCCTGAAGTAGTTCTGAATCGTGATGGTCGCAAGAGTCTGACTTTCCCTCTCTATTTTGACCCCCTCTTTTGCCTCGACTGCCTGATGCAGTCCATCGGACCATCGCCGGCCCGGCAGGATTCGACCAGTGAATTCGTCGACGATCAGGACGTGATTGTCCTGAACCACATATTCCACATCCTTCTCATAAATACAATAGGCCCTGATAAGCTGGTCAACTATGTGTACCTTGTCGCTCCGGTCCGCGAAAGCAGTCTGGACCTCCAGCCGCTTGCGTGCCTTCTCGGGCTCCGAAGTCAATGTATCCCCGTCAATATCGGACATGTTAGTCGCAAGATCAGGCAGAACAAACGTGTCTGGATCGGATGGATCAAGCGCCTCACACCCCTTTTCGGTCAGGCTTGCATCGTGCCCTTTCTCGTCTATCGTGAAATAGAGCTCTTCCCGCAACTCACGCGCCTGCTCTTTGCGCATATCTGTAAGCAACGTGCTCTCAATGTGCTCCAGCAGTTTGCGCGTGGAAGGCTCTTCCAGGAGATGCATGAGCTGCTTGTGCTTCGGCATGCCATGGCGCACTTGATAGAGATAGGGCTCCGCATCCTTGGTCTCGCCTTTCTGAATATGATCCTTGGCTTTCACCACCAGATCATTGCAGAGCTCTCTTTGCAGCCTGACGAGACGTTCCACACGCGGCTTGAGTTCCGTGTAGATCTGAGAGGTCTCGGCCCCCGGTCCGGTAACACTCCCTGAAATGATCAGTGGCGTTCTGGCCTCGTCAATAAGGATATTGTCGGCCTCGTCGATAACGGCAAAGTTGTATCCGCGCTGGACCTGTTCATCGGGATTACGCGCCAGACCATTGTCTCGCAGATAGTCGAATCCGAACTCGCTGTTTGTTCCGTAGGTGACGTCCCGACTATACTCCACTTTGCGTTCCTCGGGATCCATCTGGTTCCGGATACAACCGACACTCACTCCGAGGAAGTCATAGAGTGGGGACATCCATTGAGCATCGCGGCGTGCGAGGTAGTCGTTCACTGTAACCATATGCACGCCCCTGCCGGTCAGCGCATTGAGATAAACCGGCAGGGTTGCCACAAGCGTCTTGCCTTCGCCTGTGGACATCTCGGCAATCTTGCCCTGATGAAGCAGCATGCCACCGATAAGCTGAACATCGAACGGGACCATGTCCCAGGTCATGTCGTGACCGCAGACTTCGTACTTCAGGCCAACCAGTCTGCGGCATGCATTCTTTGCGACGGCAAACGCCTCCGGCAGAATAGGATCCAGCACCTCCGCATTCAACGCCTTGAGCGCACGTTTCACGCGAGTTCTTTCCCGCTCGTCAATGGCATTGGAAAGCGCATCAAGCAGTTCGTTCTGCCTCTTTGTCAATCCTCCGGCAAACGCCGCGGCTATCCTCTCCCTGAATTCCGTGGTCTTCGCCTTGACCTGGTCATCTGTAAGTTTCTGGTACTCTGCTTCGAGTTCATTTATCCTGCTCACGATCGGCCTGAGGGACTTGATCGTGCGTTCATTCCTCGTGCCGATTATCTTCTTTAAAATCCATTCCATTGAAAACCACCTGTACCGGGACTATCGTCCCATTGATAAACGTTCTGCCAGCCATTTTGGAAGGCCAACATCTATAATCTTCGACTGTGTTGTTTCAAAATCATAGGGAAGTCGCCGCAACTCAATTTCCCGCTTTTCCATATCGTATATTGCATAGGCTGCTCGCGGATCGCCATCGCGCGGCTGTCCGACACTCCCCACGTTCACAAAATACTTGTGGCCACGCTCGATCTTCATCTTCGTGAAAGGTAGAGTAGCAACCTTGTTGGAACTCCTGAACACTATTGGAACATGCGTATGTCCATTAAAGCACACTGGCGTGATCTGATAGGTGAAATTCGTTATCGCGTCAAGGTCGTCAAACATGTATGCCCACTTCTCCGGCATATCAAGGGTCGCGTGCACCAGTGTGAAATTCTCCACACTCTTCATGTACGGAAGATGCTTGAGCCAGTTACACTGCTCAGGGGCAAGCTGTTCCCTGGTCCAGTTTATCACCACCGCCGCCAGCGGATGAAAGCTGCCCAGATGCTCGTCATGGGAACAGTAATGATCGTGATTGCCGCGCACACACACACACTTAAGCTCGCGAATCCTCTCAAGACACTCAATCGGACTGGCGTTGTATCCGACAATATCGCCCACGCAGACATAACTGGTAACGCGCTGCTCCGCAGCATCCTTCAGCACCGCCGACAGTGCCTCCCAATTGCTGTGAATATCTCCCATGATGGCATATCTGGCATTGGACATTAGAGGTCCCTGGAGCTCACACTTTGAGCAGAGTTGCGGCAATCGCAAGATCTTCCGGCGTCGTGATCTTTATGTTGGACCATACTGACGGAACCAGCCTGATTTCCTTGTGAACCAGCTCAACCGCGGATGATTCGTCGGTAACGGTCAGATGCTTCTTGTTGGCCTGCTTGTAACCTTCGACGAGAAGCTCCTTCTTGAACGCCTGCGGTGTCTGAACAGCCCACAACTTTGTGCGATCGATCGTCCGGGTTCCGCTCAATCCACCACCCGTTTGCATCTCCTTAATGGTGTCGGCGATCTTTACGGCAGCCACACCGGCTCCGTATCGTTTGGCGGCCCTGATAGTCTCCGAGATCAGTTCCGGGGTAACGCATGGGCGCGCACCATCATGAACAACAACGATGTTGCCGTCCTCGCCAACCTCTGCGAGACCGTTACAGACCGAGATCTGCCGTGAGGCCCCGCCTGCCACAACCTTCTTGGCTTTTGCACAACCGTAGATCTGGAGCATGCCGCGGGCTGTATCCAGTCTATCCTTGCGGACGACCATAATAATGCAATCAATGTCGTGGCACTTCTCAAAAGCCCGCAATGAAAACGAAAGAACTGGCTGCCCACCCAGGCTCAAAAACGCCTTATCCACATCGGATCCCATCCTCTCACTCTTACCGGCGGCAACTATTATTCCGTAGTTCAATGTACTGCTCCATAGGGTTACTGTATCAGACTTGCATTTGAAGATACCAAGGGCACAACAGTTCGTCAAGGTTGCTCATCGCCACTCGTGCTTCGGATAGCGGCGCTGCAGCTCCTTCTTTGCGGCCGGATACCCCGTTTTCCAGAACGAAGCCAGATCGTCGGTGATTTGGACAGGCCGCTGGTTAGGGGCGAGAATATGCACCAACACCCCGACCCGGCCCATGGCTATACTGACAACTCCCGTCACCCCGTAAAGTTCCTGGATCCTCATTGAAATAAAGGGTGGATTCGCCTTGTCATAGGTAATCCTCGGGTTCCTTCCATTCGAGAGCACTATGCGCTCAGGCGCAAGCCGGTCGAGCAGAACATGCTGCTCTCTGGACAGGAAACTCTTCACTGCCGGCATGACAGGCCGTTCCTTGATTTCTTTTCCGCTCCTGGCGCCAAAGCATATCTGCTTGAGAACACTCAGGCGATCGGCATCAGTGAAAGCAGGAACACCACTGTCCGGACACCATTCGGCCAGCCTGGCCACCCTCAGGAGCCACTGTTCCACCTCGTGCCCCCAGCTCTTCAGCGCAAGCCGGCCGGCCGCGACCTCCCGCGCAAGCAGCAAGGCCGCTTCGTCATCTCCAGGTTCGCTCCGCTTTGCGCCCAGCTGGAGGCCGCGGAACGAGTCACGGTCCTCCGCCCCGACGCGCTTCTGCACTGTATCGTAGAAAACCGCATGACTGCGTTCGGTAGCGCCGGGAAAAAGCTCGGACAGCCACACTTCTTCGACAACGCTGACAAGTGACAGCCTGACCTCGACATCTCCCTTTGAATTATCGATTTCCCGTATCTCCGCCGCTACAATCAATTCGCCATCGCGAACAGCGCTCTCCGCATCTATAACCGCGCGACGCCCGTGCGTTAGATCGTACCTGAGCGTTCCCTGACTGATCCGGCGGCCAAGATGGTCCGGAAAACCTGCCAGAATGCATTTGCGGATCGAGGCCGGCGAGTCGTCATATTCCGCCGGGTCAAGACCCTGTTCCTGTGCGATTGACATGAACTGGTCGTAAAGTCGCGCCACCTGCCGCGCGGTCTTTGCGTGGACTCCGATATCGCTGCAGGCAGCCGTGTCAAACCGCCGGTCGCGGGCATAAGTCCATGCCTTCATGAGCCTCTCAATATCGGAATCATGCTCCTCTCCCAGCACCTTGTCCCTCTGCTCCTTTACGACAGAGCCTTGATTGCGCAGCATGAGTCCTCGTTCCGAGGTCAGCGCCGCCACAAGCGAGGCCGCTGAGACGCAGCCGTAATGCCCCGCAGCCAGCAGCATCCGGCCGTATCGGGGATGAACAGGGAACAAAGCAAGACGCTCGCCAATGGGAGTCAGACGTTGCGTCTCAGCCTCGAGTGCGCCAATGTCTGTCAGCAGGCCAATCGCCCTGGATAACATCTTCTCCCCCGGCGCATCCACCCACGGAAACCCGGCAATATCATCAACTCCGCTAGTCTTGAGCAGAAGAATTGCTTCCGAAAGGTCCACGCACTGAACCTCCGGGAGCTCGGTTGCGGGACGGCCCTGATGCTCGTGTTCAGTCCATAGTCGCGCGCAGCGGCCGGACCTGGTCCGCCCGGCACGACCGGCACGCTGATCGGCCGATGCGCGGCTGATCTTCTCAACGAGGAGCGTGTTGATCCCGCGATACGGATCAAATCTCGCCTTCCTTGCAAGACCACTGTCAATTACAACAGTGATTCCATCAATTGTAAGGGAAGTCTCCGCCACATTGGTCGCGACAACTACCTTCCGCCGGTCCATTCGCGTCACCGCGGCGTCCTGCTCAGCAGGCGGCAGGTCGCCGTGCAGCGGCAGAACAGTGAAGCCGCGACCGGCCTTCGTGAACTTTATCGCCTCGACAGTGCGCCTGATCTCATATGCCCCGGGCATGAATATCAGGAAGTCGCCATCAGGTTCACTCGCCGCCAGGCGCTCAAACTGCTCGACTACCAGATCCCAGATCGAAGTTTTGTCGGAATTGACCGGCCTGGCAAGGTATTCAATCGTAACAGGAAACTGGCGCCCTTCCGATTCCAGCAGCGTACAAGGCGCCAGATAGTCGACAACTCTCCTCGAATCCAGCGTCGCGGACATGACGACAAGGCTCAGGTCCGGCCGTATACTGTTCTGGAGGCGCAAAGCAAGGCCAAGCATTAGGTCGCCGTAGAGGTGACGTTCATGAAACTCGTCAAAAACAATCGCGCCCACGCCCCGTAGTGCCGGGTCTGATGTCATCTGCCGCAGGAGTACGCCATCGGTCTCAAAACGTATCCGGGTGTTCCTGCCGCAGCAATTATCGAAACGGACATGGTAGCCCACTTCATCACCGGGCGAAGAGCCACGCTCCGAGGCGACCCGGCGCGCCAGCATGCGCGCTGCGATACGGCGCGGCTGAAGCACCACAATGGAGCCCTGCCCGCACAGACCGTGATCGAGCAGCATCTGCGGAACCTGAGTGGATTTCCCCGACCCCGTGGGGGCCTTAATGACAACACGGCGTGACTGTGGCAGGTCCGCCTTCAGTTTCGACAGGATCTCATAGATCGGCAACTGTGTATTATTTCCGGAGTTCATGGCCTTCCCGCAACAGTACGTCATTGCAGGAGCTCACTCAAGGTCGGTTGCGATTTTTATCAACAATGGTGAAACAAACAGCTAGTGTGCTGCCTGTGAAAAGGCATGCAGAAGGAAATCCATGAACCAGAGAACCAGAAATAGCGTGTCGCGCGGCCTCATCTACGTCTTCCCGGCACTGATTGACATTCTCGTGGTGCAGATTGGTTTCGTCAATGCCATACGCCTTGCCAAGATGGGCGCAAGCGCATCCGTCGTTGGCGGCGTAGCCGCAGTCTGGGGTTTTATTTACATGGTTACC
Source organism: bacterium (assembly GCA_037134535.1). Classification (GTDB taxonomy): domain Bacteria; phylum Verrucomicrobiota; class Kiritimatiellia; order SPBP01; family SPBP01; genus JBAXKQ01. Next base: position 4,096 of record JBAXMA010000008.1, on the reverse strand, counting down.
TGCCTTGTCGTCTCACGAATTGCCTCGCCCGCAAACGCGACGCGAATGATGATCTGGTCATGCGCGACTCTTACGGTTTTGTGCTGGCTCTTCACGGTTGTTGATGGAATTGTCTGGATGTACATCCTCTGTGCCAGCGTCGGGGCGACAACCGCGTTCTTCTTTCCACCTTTCCAGATCTTCATGAAGGCGGTCGACTCCGCGGGATCAAGACCCATCACGTCCTCTGCAGGTCTCTACACTTTCTCGTGGAGCATGGGCTTCGCGATTGGCCCCTTCGTGGCCGGGTTCCTGATGGAAACAGGAACTGCAACTTCAACCGGATTGGAAACAAGCGGATGGAAGTGGGTCTACGCGGTTTCAGGGGCGGCTGCAATTGCCACAGTCATAGGCCTCAGGATGCTGGCTCATCTGACACATACGGCCAGAACGAATGAACGGGTTGCATCCGGCCACCAAGCCTCTTCTCCGCCATTCGACTATTCGCAGATGCCGGACCTGGCCTGGCTCGCATGGATTGTCTGCGGTACCGGAGTGGTCGTCTTCACAATCGTCAGGGCAGTCTTCCCGGTCAGAGCCGTCTCGGAACTCCACCTATCAGACAGCACACAGGGTACAATCCTCTTTCTCATGGGTCTCACTCAGGCCCTCACCGCAGCCGCGCTCTGCCTGAGCAGGTTGTGGATGTACAGACCGGCCGCTGTCGGAGCCTTCGGGATTGTGGGGATCATCGCAACTCTACTCTACGGCTTTGGGACTTCTCAAAACGTCCTTTGCTGCGCTGGCGCGTTGTTCGGGGTCTATTCCGGGGCACTGTTTGTGTATCTTGTAGTCCATGCCCTGGCCCACCCGGTCAAAAGCTCACACTATGTGGCAATCAATGAATCAATAGTGGGCCTCATGGGCATAATCGGCTCTGTTTTCGGCGGCCTGCTTGCTGACCATTTCGGGTTCAGCTTTGCGTGCACTGCGGGTGCCATGGCCATACTGATGGCAACCCTGTTTCAAGTGGCGACCCATCGCCGGAATCCACCGGTTCCGGCAAACTCACGAAGACATCAGAAAGGAAACGCTCATGAATGACAGGACAACCACAATATCCGATCTGAAAGAGCTGACAACCCGGTTCGTCAGCGAACGGGACTGGCAGAAATATCACCGGCCTAAGAATCTCGCAATGAGCATTGGAATTGAGACCTCAGAACTGATGGAACTGTTCCAGTGGTCAGATCACGATGAAGTTGACGCCTTTCTTGCCAGCCCGCGAAACCGCAAAATGGTGGCTCACGAAATGGCAGATGTACTCGCGTTTCTGTTATCTCTCGCCAATGTTACCGGCATTGATCTTGCCGCAAGCTTCAGCGAGAAGATGAAGCTCAATGCAAAGAAGTACCCGGCAGCGAAAGTCAGAGGCCATTACAAGCGGCCCAGGAAGAAGAGTTTAGACTAGAGACTACGGAGCAGAAGAAATGGATACACAGCAGGAATTCAATCTCCCTGATTTTGGCGCTTGCTTCCTGCCGCGCGAGTTCGCCAACTTCACCGGACCTCTGGGCCCTATTGAGGTAGTCGATACAGCGACGCGGCCAAGCAGCGTGCTCGCGCATCTCATTGCCTGCAGATCCGTTGTACTCATCGGCGACTACGGGCGGGCAGACGGCATTTATCGCTTCTGCGCACGCAATGAGAGGCAGTTGGTGGCAAAGGATGGCCCGGCCGCCGAAGGCGACCGTCGTCAGCGCATTTCCAGACTCACTGCAGCCTGCCGCATGCGGCTCCATCACCTTCTTGTTCCAGCCCGGGGTGACAGCCTTGTCGGCCTCACTCAGCCGCCTGACACCACCGGACTCCAGCAATGGCTTGGGACACCGACCGGCGACAGCCTGTTTCTCATACCTGTGCGTCGGCTCCAGCGCATTTTGACCGACATGCGCCGTGCCAGGGATGGACTAGCCGTTGCCGGGCTCAGCAGTCCGATCACTATTCTTCCGCATGTGTATGTCCCGGCAGACATGAGCGTTCCTGTCATGTTGAACGACTTCGCGCCCTTGATCTCCGGCAAGAGGGTACTGGACATGGGCACTGGCACCGGTGTGCTCGCCCTGCTCGCAGCGCACCTCGGCGCGTCAGAGGTGACTGCAACCGACTCCAACCCGAAGGCCGTTGAGAATGCCAGGGTCAATGCCGAGCGGCTTGGCATGAGCGACCGCGTGAAAGTGCGCGGCCCGTCCAATCTCTTTGACGCAATGGGAGCCGAGCAGTTTGATGTCATCATTTTCAATGCACCATGGTCAGAAGGAGTACCAAAGAGTCTTTATGATACGGCCATTTACGACCCCGGCCACTCAGTGCTTGCCGGTTTCATGAAGGCTGCACCCGCCCATCTGGCGGCCGGCGGTGCCATACTGCTCCAGTACTCTGACGTGTCAGACGGTCGTGGCGGTAGAAGCCTTGATAGCCTCACAAGCATTCTGGAGGAGAACGGCTTGCACATGACATCGACCCGCTCCGTGCACCGCCAGAGCCGGCTCACCGGCACAGGCGAAACAGTGAGATTCTTCGAGATCAGAAAGCTCATCGGCGAGCGCTAGCGAGTCAACGCGCCTGCAAACCATCACTGCTCGTCGACCGTTTCATCACGCTGGTAGATCGGCAGCTGGCGATAGGGCACCGTCAGCGCAAGAACCACCATGGCGGTCTCGTAGCAGACACCAATGTTCTTCTGCGGCCACGAGCCGTCTTCTTTCTGCAATGGCAGCCAGAACCCGTACATCCATGTCGAATACCTGGCCCAGTATTTGCCGCCAAGCTGAAACATTCCCTGCGCATTGTAGTAGTTGCCGTACGAGGCATATTCCTGGCCGGGCAGTTTCTCGTAGTTGTTGAGAATGTAGTCGCCAGACTTCAACGTCGCCGGCTCGCCGTGGTGACCCGTAAGCTCAAGACACAACAGTCCGGCTCCGGTCAATTTAAGCGCGTTGCTTTGCTTGTCCTGATAGCCAAATGTCCCCTGCGCCGGGTCACAGTGATTCAGGATATACTTGACTGCGGCTTCAATCGCCTTATCGGGTACCGGCGAGCCGTTGAGCCTGGCCGATCGCAGAGCCATGAGCGCCCAACCCGTACAGGACATGTCACTGGAGTTATCCGTCGGAGTGTACCGCCATCCGCCTTTCTGGTCGTCAGCCTTGTGCACCTGCTGAGCCGCGAGGATCAGCTTGACCGCCTTGGGAAGAACCGCGTCGAGCTTCTTCTGGCGGAGCGCGTCCACCATTCCCGATACTTCACAGAGAAAAAGGGTGCTGATCGCGTGCGAGTACATCCGTTGGTCTGGCTTCGCCAACATGCCGTTGTCCAGCTGGCTGGCAATGATGTAGTCGATACACCGGTTGATCACTTCACCATAAGGCTGACGCCCCGGAAGATAACCCTTGGCAAGAAACGCCATTCCTCCGAGCGATACCCCTCCGGTGGTCCGGCCGTAATCTTCTGGAAAAGAACCATTGGCCGTCTGCACCTTGGACAGGTACGCCAGACCACGTTCCACCGCTTTGTCCACCTGGTCGCTCTCTGCAAAAGCCATTGGTGTCTTCGGGGCCTGAGCAGAGGCCCACGGAATAATTGAACACATCATCAATATCAAAGCCCCGATTTTCATAGATCCCGTTTCTGTCACTTCGGCTTGTCGCCTTCATGGGCGACCGCCTTGAAGTAACGCTTTACCAGGTCACGGTAGTCCGCAGCCGTATTGTCGTCGGATGAGTCACGCACATTTCCGGTAAGTGTCCCCTTTGGCTTCAACCATGTGCCGCCGGAAACACCCTGATCGTTGTCACCACCCGGTGTGCCGGAACTGTCAGGCGATTGCCCTGGCGGTCCCCCACCTGGACCACCGGGTTTGCCCGGTTTGCCCGGTTGAGGCGCGCATCCTGATCTGGGGGCCTGTTCCGGCTTTGGGGTGCATCGAAATCGGCGGAAGAGCGCTGATCCAGCGAAAGTAGCAGAGCCGCCGGCCACCTTGGGCGAAATTGCCAACCGGTCGTATCAGGCTGTTTCCATGAGCCGCCGGGCGCACCGTAATGGATGAAAATCAAGG